>JBEBDP010000020.1:0-3082 GCA_041156925.1 Bacteroidota bacterium
AAAATCAACAACAACGCTAAAGGAACAGCTATCATTAAGCGATTTTTTGCCTCTGCTAAATTTTCAAATTGTCCTCCAAAACTTACATAATATCCAGGAGGCAGTGTTATTTGTTTATCCAACTTTGCCTGTACTTCTTCAACAACAGATTGCACATCCCTATCGCGTACATTGAAAGCAACAGTGATTCTTCGTTTTGCATCTTCTCGTTGTACCTGATTTGGTCCCTCTTCAATCACTACCTCCGCTACTTGGTCCAACGGTATATTTGATCCATCAGCAGCAGTAAGCATGAGTTGCTTTAAATCTGTCAAATCATCTCTATTCTCTTTATTCAATCTCAATACCAAATCAAATCGTCTTTCGTTTTCATAAATTTGACCAGCAACTTCACCTGCAAAAGAAGCTCTCAACATCCTGTTTACGTCTGCAATATTTAAGCCATATGCTGCGATGGCCTGCTTTTTATATTTAATGACCACCTGGGGCAATCCAGTTACTCTTTCAGCAAATATATCTTTAGCCCCTTCCACGCTATGAATGACCTTTTCAAAAGCAGCAGCATAATGCGCAAGTGTATCCAGGTTTTCGCCAAAAATTTTACAAACTACATCCTGTTTGGCACCGGCAATGAGCTCGTTGAAACGCATCTGGACTGGATATTGAAAACCACCAGTTAATCCTGGTACCTGACCAATAGCAGCGCTCATTTTATTTGCCAATTCATCATAACTATCCGCACTTGTCCATTCGCTTTTATCTTTCAGATTCACAATAATATCCGTCATCTCAATTGGCATTGGATCAGTAGGAATTTCACTAGCTCCAATACGTGTAACAACACTCTTAACTTCTGGGAATTTTTTTAATGCTGTTACCGCCATGGTAGTTGCATCAACAGTCTCTTGCAAACTACTGCCTGTCATGAGTCTTGCATCTATTGCAAAATCCCCTTCTTCCAATTCAGGAATAAATTCACCTCCCAATGAAGATGCAACAAAAAGAGAGAGTACAAACAATACCAAAGAAACAGTTACCACTTTAGCTGGATGCAATAAAAACTTCGATAAAACTTTCTTGAAGTTCAATTGAAGTGCGCGCATCATGCGATCGGAAATATTTTCTTTTCCAGATAATTTCTTGCTTAAACCAAGACTGGTAATCATTGGTACATAAGTAAGAGATAAAATGAATGCCCCTACCAATGCAAAAGCTACCGTTTGCGCCATGGGCTTAAACATTTTCCCCTCAATACCTGATAATGATAATATAGGTATATAAACAATGAGAATAATCACTTGTCCGAATACAGCTGCATTCATCATTTTACCAGCTGCACTTTCAACGGTATCATTCATCTCACTATTGGTCAGCTTTAGCATCCCCTTATTTTTGTCATGTAGACGATGCAGTACAGCCTCAACAATAATAACAGCCCCATCTACAATTAAACCAAAATCCAAAGCACCCAGACTCATTAAATTGCCAGACACACCAAAAAGATTCATCATACCCACCGCAAAAAGCATTGAAAGTGGTATAACAGATGCTACTATCAATCCCGCTCTGATATTGCCCAAAAAGAATACCAGAACCAACAATACTATCAAGGCACCTTCCAGCAAGTTAGTCTTTACTGTATTTAAAGTACGGCCTACCATTTTTGTTCTGTTCAAAAATGTCTTCACTTCTACACCTTCTGGCAATGTCTTTTCGATTTGCTTCATCCGCTTTTCAATACCCTGTATCACCTGTGAAGCGTTCTCGCCTTTGAGCATCAAGACTACAGCACCTGAAACTTCACCTTTATCCTCAAAGGTTAGTGCTCCATATCGTATGGGACTCCCTATCCGCACTTCAGCAACATCTCTTATATATATGGGTGTGCCAGCAGAAGACTTTGACAGGAAAATAGTGCTGATTTCTTCAATACTTTTGGCTAACCCTTCTGTACGGATGAATAACAAACTTGGACCTTTTTCAATGTATGCCGCACCAGAATTCTGATTGTTCTTTTCAAGAGCATTAAACACATCAGTGAGGGAAACACCCAGACTCCGCATTTTGGCAGGATCAATTGCAACTTCATATTGCTTGAGCTTACCTCCAAAACTGCTCACATCAGCTACTCCAGGTGTACCCATCAATTGACGCCTGATGATCCAATCCTGAATTGTTCTTAATTCAGTTAAATCATACTGTTGCTCATAGCCTTTTTTAGGCTTCACTATATATTGGTATATTTCGCCCAAACCAGTCGTTACTGGAGCTAATTCAGGTGAACCAGCTTCTTTTGGAATCTCATCCTTTACCATTGACATCCGCTCACTTACTTGCTGTCGGCACCAATAGATATCTCGATCATCATCGAATACAATAGTTACTACCGACAATCCAAAGCGGGATATCGACCTAATTTCTTTTATACCTGGAATATTCGAGGAGGCTTGCTCAATAGGAAAGCTAATCAAACGTTCTACCTCCAAAGAACCCAATGTTGGGGAAACAGTTATAACCTGAACCTGATTAGATGTTATATCTGGTAAAGCATCAACAGGAAGATTAAGCAATTGAATAGTGCCCCAAATAATCCAGGCCAATGTAAAGAGACCAATTACTAATTTATTCCTGACCGAAAAACGGATGATTGCATTTAACATGGAGCAAGATGTTTCAATACTTGGATTAGATGCTTATTTGCAACATTCCTTTTTGGTCAAAAGTGACCTTAATATGGAAAATAGCTTACCAAAAACGCCTAATACCAGATTCATTTCCTAAATGTATTGAAAAAAGTCCTTTCTACGCTAAAAGAAATACTAGGCGCTGCATTCGACATGCGGTAAGCATTGCCTTTGGCTTGAAACCTATAACCTAAATTAATTTTAGTATTGCTATTTAATATAAACTGGACTGCAGGTGCCAGATCTACAAAATAATATTTCCGATCAATTCCTCTGCTCCCAATGAGCTCCAAGTAAAGATTGAAATTTGTTTGTTTGTAGCTTGAATACTCACGTGGATATAAAAGATAGCCAGCAGAAACCGAATAATTAAAGCTCCTGTACCCAAAATCACGTGG
>JBEBDP010000021.1:0-12581 GCA_041156925.1 Bacteroidota bacterium
ATGCCAAACCACGTTATTTTGCACGATTGAAGGGAGATGGCAGCTTTTTGTTCAGGAATCTAAAGCCAGGTGTTTATAATCTTTTTGCTATTAAAGACCAGAATGGGGATAGAAAATATGATCAACCCAGCGAGTTGATTGCTTTTATGGAAAATACAGTTCTTGTAGGGATTGATACGAGTAGTGTGCTTTATGCATTTGAAGCAGCAAGAATAGACACTACACCAGCTCCAAAAAAAACAACAGCTAAACCGGGAACAAAAAGAACTGATGATAAAAGACTCAGGTTCTCCAATAATTTTGATGGAGGCCGACAAGACCTTCTTTCTGATCTCGTTTTTACTACTGAACATCCGCTCAAAAAATTTGATACTACAAAAGTCAGGCTCACAGATTTTGCCTATCAGAATATTACATATAGCATAACCCTTGACTCTACACAGAAAAAAATAACAATAGCTGCTCCATGGAAGGATGGAACAAAATACAACCTGATCATTGAAAAAGATTTTGCAACAGATACACTAGACAATTCGATATTAAAAACAGATACACTTGACTTCACAGCTAAAAGAGAAGCAGACTATGGTAGCATAGATCTTAAAGTAGAAAATATTGATTCATCAATACACCCTATTGTATTCCTCACTAAAAACACAAAGACCTACCTTAAGCAATCACTTGAAAAAAATAGGTACAGAATCAAGCTATTTGAACCGGGAGATTATGAGGTAAAGATTTTGTTTGATAACAACAACAACGGCAAATGGGATACAGGTGATTACTGGAAAAAAATTCAACCAGAGAAAGTCGTGGCCAGGAAAAAGCCAATAAGCATAAGGGCTAACTGGGATAATGAAATATTAATCGACCTTAACCAGATCAACCAACAGTAAAACTTGGTTACTGTATATAACTATCAACCGGCAAGCGGTTACGTATACTCTTAGCCAATGTCATTTCATCAGCATATTCTAGTTCACCACCAAAAGCAATACCCCTGGCAATGGTTGTAAACTTTAAATCTGGCTTATTCAACTTTTTTCTAATATAATAGATAGTAGTATCTCCCTGAATAGTTGGGCTCAGTGCAAAGACAACTTCGTTAATACCCTCATTCACTACTCTGTCGGCAAGTGGAGCAATTGTAAGTTGATCAGGACCTATACCATCTAAGGGCGATATTACCCCACCTAATACATGATAAAGGCCATTGTATTGTTCTGTAGATTCGATAGCAATTACATCCCTAATGCTTTCTACTACACAAACCATATCACGTTTTCTCAATGCATTCTTACAAATGGAACATTGATCGTGATCTGATATATTGTAACAGGTTGAACAGAACTTAATCTCCTCTCTCATTCTGGCTACGGTTTCACTGAAATGAGCCACTTCAGACGGCTCTTGTTTAAGCAAATGCAAGACCAATCTCAATGCTGTTTTTTTCCCAATGCCTGGCAACTTGGTGAATGCCGCAACCGCCGATTCCAATAGATGAGAAGAAAGATTCATGTTATTGCAAATATACCAAAAACATAGTCTCTTTAACCGCTGTAAGCCTTGCCTGGCCAATCATTTATACTATCTTTGCAACTCTTAAGCTTAACATGAAAGACATTGCAACTTTACTCAAGGAAAGAATACTGGTTATTGATGGCGCCATGGGCACCATGATCCAGCGACACAAACTGCAAGAGGCCGACTATAGGGGTGAAAGGTTTGCAGATTGGAAAAGTGATCTGAAAGGAAATAACGACCTTCTCTGTATCACACAACCACACATTATCCAGGAGATACATCTGCAATACCTCGAGGCAGGTGCAGACATTATTGAGACCAATACTTTCAATGCACAAGCAGTCTCTTTGGCCGATTACAACATGAGTGAACTGGCATTTGAAATGAACATTGCTGCTGCAAAATGTGCAAGAGCTGCTGTTGACCAGTTTAAGCAAAAACATCCGGAACGCATAAACGAAGGTGGTCCGTTTGTAGCAGGTGCAATTGGCCCTATGAATAAAACGCTATCGCTTTCTCCTGATGTAAACAATCCTGGATTAAGAGGTATTAGTTTTGACGAAGTAGCTGAAGCATACTACGAACAAGTAAAAGCGCTGGTAGAGGGAGGAGTGGATTTATTACTTGTAGAAACTATTTTCGATACACTGAATGCGAAAGCGGCAATTTATGCCATCAAGAAATATTTCAGAGACCATGGTAAACCTGAGCTTCCATTGATGATCAGTGGTACCATCACCGACGCATCAGGCAGAACCCTAAGTGGCCAGACCCTAGAAGCTTTCTACACCAGCATTGAACATGCCAAACCTTTGAGTATTGGACTCAATTGCGCTTTAGGTGCGAATCAAATGAGAGCACACATTGAAGAACTTTCCCAGATAGCAAGTTGTTATACATCTGCCTATCCTAATGCAGGCTTACCAAATGCTTTAGGAGAATATGATGAAGAGCCGCATCAAACAGCACATTTCATTGAAGAGTGGGCTAAGAATGGATTTGTGAATATTGTAGGAGGATGTTGTGGAACTACTCCCGATCATATTCAGCATATAGCTAACAATGTTAAAAGACTTCAACCCCGATTGCTTCCTGTTGTTGAAACAAGTTTAGAAAACCACGAGCAATAGAACATGAGTAACACCAGATACCATATTAAACCATTCATGAGATTAGCAGGCTTAGAACCTTTGGTAATTAGGCCTGAAACCAATTTTGTGAACGTTGGAGAAAGAACCAACGTAACAGGTTCTAAAAAGTTTGCACGACTGATCAAAGAAGAAAAATACGAAGAAGCGTTGTCAGTCGCCCGCCAACAAGTTGAAAATGGTGCTCAAATATTAGACGTGAACATGGACGATGCTTTGCTTGATGGCGAAGCAGAGATGGTGAGGTTTCTCAATCTGTTACAGAGTGAACCGGACATAGCGAAGATTCCAATCATGATCGACTCTTCCAAATTTTCGATCATTGAAGCAGGATTAAAATGCGTTCAAGGTAAATGCATCGTCAACTCAATATCATTAAAAGAAGGCGAAGAGAAATTCATCGAACAAGCCATCATTTGCAGAAGCTTTGGTGCAGCTGTTATTGTAATGGCATTTGATGAACAAGGTCAGGCTGATACCTATGAAAGAAAAGTAAATATTGGTACACGCGCTTATGAGATACTGACCAAGCAAGTTGGTTTCCCTCCGCAAGACATCATATTCGATCTTAATATTTTTGCTGTTGCAACGGGACTAGAAGAGCATAACAACTACGGAGTTGATTTCATTGAAGCTACTAGAACACTCAAGCAAAAATTTCCTTTGGTAAAAGTGTCTGGTGGTGTAAGTAATCTCTCTTTTTCTTTTAGAGGTAATGAACATGTAAGAGAAGCGATGCACAGCGTATTCCTTTACCATGCTATCAAAGCTGGAATGGATATGGGTATAGTAAATGCTGGTCAGCTTGTTGTTTATGATGAAATAGAACCTGTTCTTAGGGATTTATGTGAAGATGTAATCCTGAACAGAAACAATGAAAATAACGAGGCCACTGAAAAGTTGATTGCTTTTGCGGATACAGTAAGGGATAAGGGACAAGGAACGAGAGAGCGATCTGAAGAGTGGAGAAAAGGAAGCGTTGAAGAACGCCTCAAACATGCTTTGATTAATGGTATTACAGAATATATTGATGGAGATACAGAAGAAGCAAGACAAAAATACCCCAAACCATTAGATGTCATTGAAGGTCCGCTTATGGATGGCATGAATGTAGTTGGTGATTTGTTTGGCTTGGGTAAAATGTTTTTACCACAGGTAGTGAAGAGCGCACGTGTAATGAAAAAAAGCGTGGCAGTACTCACTCCTTATATTGAAGCAGAAAAACAAAATGCATCATCAGCTGGTAAAATTTTATTGGCTACTGTTAAAGGCGATGTGCATGATATTGGCAAAAATATTGTTGGCGTTGTATTGGGTTGTAACGGATATGAGATCATCGACCTAGGTGTAATGGTTTCAGCTGATAAAATCCTGAATGAAGCAGAGAAGCACCAAGCAGATATCATTGGATTAAGTGGATTGATTACTCCTTCATTAGACGAAATGGTGCATGTGGCATCTGAAATGAAAAGAAGAGGCATGAAACAGCCATTGTTGATTGGAGGTGCTACAACTTCAAGGATGCATACGGCATTGAAAATTGCTGAGCAATACGACAATGGGGTGATACACGTGTTGGATGCATCAAGAAGTGTTTCAGTAGCAGGTTCTTTGTTGAATAAAAATAAAGTAGAACTGCTTGATAACATCAAGACTGAATACGCTAAACTCCGTGAAGAGTTTAACAACAAAAAAAATAGCAAGGAATTACTAACCTACGAACAATCGGTTGACAATAAATGTAAACTTGATTGGTCGAATACAGTATTTAAAGCGCCTAGCTTTACAGGATACAAAGCAATTGAACAGCTAGATGTTGCTACGTTAATCAACTACATCGACTGGACACCTTTCTTTATAGCCTGGGAAATGCATGGAAAATTCCCTGCCATTTTACAAGATGAGGTAATCGGACAAGAAGCGAGTAAGTTGTATGAGGATGCTACCCGCATGTTAGAAAAGATGGTTCAGGAAAAATGGCTTACCCCTAAAGCAGTAATTGGCTTCTGGCCTGCTAATAGTGACAACCGTGATACTGTTCATGTGATTGATGAACAACAAGGAAATGAAATAAAGCTTCAATTCTTACGTCAGCAGATGAAGAAAGCAGCTGGTCAGCCCAACTTATCATTGGCTGATTTCATTGCTCCAAGTGAATGTAAGCAACAAGATCATATCGGAGCATTTGCTGTAACCATCCAAGGTATTGAGCCACATATCCAGCGTTTTGAAAAAGAACATGATGATTATAGCAAGATCATGCTTCAGGCTTTGGCAGATCGTTTAGCAGAAGCACTTGCAGAATATTTACACAAAGAAGTAAGGACGCAGTATTGGGGCTATGCAAATGACGAGTCGTTATCCAATGAAGACTTGATCAAGGAAAAATACATGGGTATCAGACCTGCTCCAGGCTATCCTGCTTGTCCGGACCATACAGAGAAATACAAGCTCTTCAACTTGCTGAATGCAACTGCAGTTACCGGTATAGAACTTACAGAATCATTGGCCATGTATCCGGCATCATCAGTATGCGGATGGTATTTCGCTCATCCAGAAGCAAAATATTTCGGAGTAGGAAAGATTACAGAAGACCAAATCCATAGTTATGCTGAGAGGAAGCAAATGGATAAGGCTGAAGCTGTAAAATGGCTTAGGCCCATCATAGACTAATACTTATGCGAATCATTTCATACAATGTAAATGGGATCCGTGCTGCCATAAAAAAAGGATTCATCGAATGGCTTAAAACAGATCCTGCAGATATAATTTGTATTCAAGAAACGAAGGCTACAAAAGAAGATGTTGATGTTACTGAAATCAATGCATTAGGTTACCACGATTATTGGTTCAGTTCAAGTGTAAAAAAAGGTTATAGTGGTGTAGCCGTATTTACCAAACAGGTACCGGACAAAATAGTATATGGTAACGGTCATGCACAGAGTGATGATGAAGGAAGGGTAATACAGCTGCATTTTGGTAAGCTTTTGCTCATCAATGCCTATTTTCCTTCTGGCACCTCAGGAGAGGAAAGACAAGCCTTTAAAATGGAATGGCTCAATGAATTGTTGCCCTATCTGAACAAAATCAAAAAGAAACAAGAAGGGATTATACTCTGTGGCGATTACAACATAGCGCACAAGGAGATTGATATTCATGACCCAAAAGGAAACAAGAATACAACAGGTTTCTTGCCCGAAGAAAGAGCATGGATGGATGAATTTTTTGCTTCAGGTTGGACCGATAGCTTTAGAGCAATACATTCAGAACCACATCGTTATTCATGGTGGAGCCAACGTTTTCCAAGTGTTCGCCTAAACAATAAAGGTTGGCGCATTGATTACATCAATGTGACTGATAGTCTAAAAACTAAAATAGTAGATGCTGAAATTTATCCTGATGTTAAACACAGCGATCATTGTCCCGTTTATTTAAAACTCTCCAGCAAATGATAATTTATAACGTTACCACTATGGTTTCACATGCTGTCCATGACCAATGGCTAACATGGATGAAAGAAGAGCACTTGCCTGAAATAATGGCCACTGGCCTATTTGAGCGAAATCAATTCATGCGTTTAATGGATGTAGATGAACAACAAGGCATTACGTATGCAGTCCAATTTTTTGCATCCACAAAAGAAAATTATGACAGTTACATCAGCAATCATGCGCCAGCACTACGTTTGAAAGGAACTGAAAAATGGGGAGATCAAGTAGTAGGATTTCGAACACTAATGAAGATTGTGCACTAAGTGTGGAAAAATAAAGAGTCTTTAAAGGCTAAAATGCAGTGCTGTACTGCTTTTTAGAGGAAAAATACCAAGAAAAAAATTTTTGTTTATTAAAAAAGCGGCTAAATTTGTTTCATACAAACCAATTAAATTTTCTTTTATGAACAAAGCTGAATTGATCGCGAAACTCGCTGATGATGCGGGTATTACCAAGACACAAGCAAACGCTACACTTGATTCTTTCATCAGTGCAATTACCAAAACTTTGAAAGGTGGTGGTAAAGTTACTCTTGTTGGTTTCGGTACTTTCTCTGTAACTAAGAGAGCTGCTCGTAATGGTCGTAACCCACAGACTGGCGCTGTGATCAAGATCAAGGCAAAGAAAGTTGCTAAGTTTAAAGCTGGTAAAGAGCTTTCTGCGAAGATCTAATTGCATCAAAAAAATTAAAAAAGCAAGACGCTTGCGTGTCTTGCTTTTTTTTTCAATTAACTTTACAAAAAATATATACAATGGGAAGAGGCGACAAAAAAACCAAGAAAGGAAAGATTTTCAAAGGATCATTTGGAAAATCAAGACCAGCTAAGACTACAAAGAAAGCTGCTCCAGCAAAGAAAGCATAAGCATGCATTAGTAATTAGCGAATAGTATGGGTACTATTCCTAATTACTATCTGTAGTTAAGATGTAACGTATTGTCAGGGTGCAAGTCGGCTAATCTGCCAGTTTTCATGTACTTGTTCGTACAAAATTCTATCGTGTAATCTACTGCTTCTGCCCTGCCAAAATTCAATTTTGGTAGGCCTTACACGGTATCCTCCCCAATGTGGTGGTCTAGGTATCAACTGCTCACTGAACTGAGCTGTAACCTTTTCTAATTCCTTATCAAGAATTTCCCTATCAGCAATTTTTTGACTCTGTGGTGAAGCCCAGGCACCAAGTCGGCTACCAACTGGCCTACTATCAAAATAAGCATCACTCTCCTCTGCTGCCACTTGTGAAGCTACGCCTTCTATTCTTACTTGGCGCTCAAGTTCTTTCCAGAAAAACAATAAAGAAACATGTTCGTTGTGAGCGATTTGCTTCCCTTTATCACTTGTATAATTTGTAAAAAATACAAAACCTTCTTCATTATACCCTTTGAGTAAAACAATCCTGGAGGAAGGTCTGCCTTCAGGCGAGACAGTTGACAAGGCCATTGCATTTACTTCAACTATGGCCGACTGTACAGCCTCTTCCCACCAAATAGAGAACTGATCAAATGGGTTTTTTGCAACCTCTGATTCAGCAAGAGATTTGAGTTGGTAATCTTTACGAATGTCTGCAATTGACATATTCTTGAATAACCTGTTATTGTACTAGAGTTCCTACTTTTTCACCACAAACCAAACGCTTGAGGTTTCCTTCTTCATTCATGTCAAATACGATGATTGGAAGTTTGTTTTCCATACAGAGCGTAAAGGCAGTCATGTCCATTATTTTCAAATTCTTGTCGATGCACTCTTTGAATGAAATATTATCATACTTCACTGCATTTGGATCTTTTTCTGGATCAGCAGTATATATTCCATTTACTCTTGTCCCTTTTAAAATAACATCAGCCTCAATTTCAATTGCACGAAGTGAACCTGCTGTATCTGTTGTGAAATAAGGGTTTCCTGTACCAGCACCAAAAATAACCACGCGGTGTTTTTCAAGATGCCTGATAGCCCTTCTTCTGATATATGGCTCTGCTACTTGCTCCATTTTAATGGCACTGAGCAGTCGGGTATACATACCCTGCTTCTCCAGCATTGCCTGAATGGCCATTCCATTGATAACTGTAGCGAGCATACCCATGTAATCGCCATGAGCTCTTTCGATACCCGTTTCAGATTCATTCATACCTCTGTAAATATTGCCACCGCCAATTACAATGGCAACTTCCACACCAAGATCAACTACACTTTTGATTTCCCTTGCATAACGATTGACCATGGCTGGATCAATTCCAAAACTGTTCTCTCCCATGAGAGATTCTCCTGATAATTTAAGGAGGATTCTTTTGTATACAGGTTGCATAGTGCGAATATACAAAAAGGGCCTTCATGAAGAAGGCCCTTTTCTATTTATTGGAAAACCAATTTAAAATTATCCTAAAGCTACGCGCTTGAAAGTAACTACTTTAAGGTCGCTATCCTTAGATTTGATGTAATCGCCAACTGTCATGCCGCCATCTTTTACAAATGCTTGGGCAGTGAGCGTGCTTTCCTTAAAGAAAGCATTCATTTTACCTTCAGCAATTTTAGCAAGCATTTCTTCAGGCTTACCTGCCATCTTTGGATCTGCTTTAATTACATCCATTACGATTGCCTTTTCTCTGTCGATTACTTCTTGTGATACAGAAGATGCATCAACAGCAACTGGGTTCATCGCAGCAATTTGCATTGCAATGTCCTTACCTACTTCAGCATTTGACTTATTGAATCCTACCAATACACCCATTCTGTTTGCACCATGGATATAAGATGATACGAAGTCAGCATCAATACGCTCAAACTTAGAAACACCGATTTTTTCACCAATACTTGCCAACTTATCGTTTACAAGATCAGCAATCTTAACACCGTTGATTTCTACGCCATTCAATTCATCTACAGATTTTACATTATTTGCAATAGCAGCATCAATGATACTTTCAGCAAAAGAAATAAAATCTGCGTTCTTACTTACGAAGTCGGTTTCGCAGCTTATACAAAGTGTAATTCCAGTCTTATTGTCTGCTGTAGTTTTAGCAAAGATTACACCTTCTTTAGCATCACGATCGCCACGCAATGCAGCAACTTTCTGACCTTTCTTTCTCAACCAATCGATAGCTGCTTCAAAATCACCATTGGTTTCAGTAAGTGCCTTGCGACAATCCATCATACCGGCACCTGTCATTTGACGCAGCTTATTGATTTCAGCTGCTGTGATATTTACTGTTGACATATTTAATCTCCGGCTTTGTAATCATTACTGACACAAAGCACTATGTTTATTATTTAGATAAAAAATGATCGCTATTACTTCTTCTGAGCTGGCTTTCTGCCACCGGTACCTGCAGAAGGAATTCTACGCTTTGGCGCACCTTTTCCTTTCTTACCACCTTCAGCATCAGCTTCATCATCTACAGAAAACTTAACTGTGTTGTCAGCTGCATCTTCTGCTTCATCTTCTTCAGACTTTTCAGCCTGACGCTCAGCTAGACCTTCTGCAATTGCAGCAGTGATATAGTTGGTGATGATAGCGATTGACTTAGTAGCATCGTCGTTTGCTGGTACAGGGAAGTCAACTTTGTTTGGATCACAGTTGGTATCAACCATACCAAAAGTTGTGATGCCCAAACGCTTAGCTTCAGACATTGCGATGTGCTCATGTCCAATATCGATGATGAACAAAGCAGCAGGAATACGTCCTAATTGTGCGATACCGCCCAATACTTTCTCCATCTTATCTTTATCACGAGACAATTGCAATCTCTCTTTCTTAGTAATGTTATCGAAGCTGCCGTCATTCAACATCTTTTCGATGCTCTGCATCTTCTTAACAGACTTACGAACTGTGTTGAAGTTGGTAAGCATACCACCTAACCAACGCTCAGTTACATAAGGCATGTTTACTTTCTTCGCACACTCAGTCACGATTTCTTTGGCTTGCTTCTTTGTTCCAACGAACATGATCTTCTTACCACTTTTCGCGATGTTCTTAAGTGCTAGTGCTGTTTCCTGCAAGCATTCTACAGTCTTGTTCAAGTCGATGATATGAATGCCTTTTTTCTCAGCATAGATGTAAGGCAACATTTTTGGATTCCACTTTTTACGGAGGTGACCAAAGTGAACACCGGCTTCAAGAAGTTGCTGCTGCAGTGTAGTATTATTTTCCATTGTATAAAGTATGTTTTTATTCTTGATTGGGAATAGCTGTTAACGCTTGCTGAACTGGTAGCTTCTTCTTGCTTTCTTCTTACCGAATTTCTTCCTTTCAACACCTCTTGGATCTCTGGTAAGCAAACCTGCTGCTTTCAAAGCTGGCTTGAATTCAGGATTCAGGTTGATCAAGGCACGTGCAATACCCAATTTAGATGCTTCAGCTTGGCCTTTTTTACCACCGCCAGCAGCATTGATTTTGATATCGTATTTACCTACACCATCAACAGTGATGATGGGAAGTTCCACTTGGTTCTGCAAGTATACCTGTGGAAAATATACTTTATAATCATGGTCGTTAACTACGATGTTACCATCCCCTTTGCTGAGGAATACCCTGGTAACCGCTTCTTTTCTGCGACCAAGTCCGTTTTTTTGTTTTTCCATTATTGTTAAATTGAAATGGTTTGTGAATTAGAATTTGAAAGGTGTTGGTTGCTGTGCAGTATGCGGATGCTCAGCACCAGCGTATACAAACAATTTCTTGTACATTTTGCGACCAAGTCTGTTCTTAGGCAACATACCTTTAACCGCCCTTTCTACAATTTGCTCAGGACGACGCTTGATCAAATCCTTTGCAATTTCAATTTTTTGTCCTCCAGGATAACCAGTAACGTGCTGGTATTCCTTGTCGTTGAACTTGTTACCAGTGAAGATAACTTTCTCAGCATTGATCACGATAACGAAATCTCCGCAATCAACATGGGGCGAATAATACGCTTTGTTCTTTCCGCGCAATACTGAAGCAATTTTGCTACAGATTCGTCCCACAGTTTGATTGGTTCCGTCAACAACGTGCCATTTACGTTGCACGGAAGCTGCATTTGCATGCTTTGTGGTGAAATGTAATTTACTCATGTGTTGTTTTTTTTGGAGCCTATGCTCCTGTTATAAAATAAGCCCTCGCCATCCCGAAGACTACCCATATTTGATTATGGGAGCGCAAAGTTAGTGAAGCTGAGCGCCAAAAACGAAGAAAAAGGCCTCTTTTTTGAAAGAGGCCTTCACAATTGATTGATTATCAATAAAAAATTTGCAGTGAATTTTAAACCACTTAAAAAACAGGGTAAGAAATTCGGGTTTTGACCACTTGGGAGTCGGTAAACCCATAGCCAGGCGACATGAACTTGATAAAGGGGATGGCCATGCTCACCAAGGTATTATAGCGTTTATAGTCCTCTAGGACCGTAAACAGCTCCTTGCTTTTGCCATACGGACCTTCATAGTCGAGTATCAACAATTTCTTGCCATAGGGCATCATTTTGTACTGAATCTTCTCTTCTGGTCCGGTTGGCGTATAATTATTAACTCCCACAGAGGCAAATAGCGCTACCTCCTCATTATTTACCCTTTGGGTATAAAAAATACGAACACCATTGTATCCGGCGTTTCTCTTTTCTGCATAAGCAATCAGCTCATCAAAAATCTTCTTGGTTTCAACAGCCTCATTGGCTTTTGCAACAACCTTGTTTTGGAAAAGAAATGAACTGTCGGTTACAGTTGTGGTTAAAATATTATACCCATAAACATATGTTGTTGTCTTCAACATATCACCCAACTTGGTGAGTGATGATGCTACAGACGCTTCAAGATCATCACCTGGAATAGGTAGTCTGGATTGTTCATAGCGATAAACGATTTTGGTGAGCTTGGAGTCGGTTGTATCCGGACTAACCACGATATGCACAGGAGTTGTTTTATCAGCTTTCGTATTCACAAAAATGAATTCAAAAGGATTGGCCTTTTCAACCGCTAATTTATATCCCTGCTCTTTTTTAGGCGTATACCAATTATCGATTTTCTCCATCATTTCAAATTCCATCATTACACGTTCAATTGGTAATGGTACCTTGACTACCAATTCTTTTTGTGCTGGCACAACAGCATAAATTATGGCCAGCAAAAGGACTAATCCAATAACTAAAAATTTCATCTTGCTTTTCATGTTCACTATTTTTTATTGTTGGAAGTAATGATTGTTGATATATCGTTGTTCTTGATTACCCAAATTTTTCCATTCTCATCCACCAGCTTTCTAACCTGCCCTTTGATAGCAATACCTGGTATCAACTGGTATACAAATTTACTACCTCCATTGTTGACAAGTATCGATCCAAAATCTGCATCACTTCTTCCCAATTGTACATTGTTTTCGTAATAATTACCCGCCATCAGCAAGTCAACAAATCCGTCTTGGTTAATGTCTCTTACAACTGCAGAACGCAAAGGCGA
>JBEBDP010000022.1:0-3958 GCA_041156925.1 Bacteroidota bacterium
AATCAGACGAAGTACTTTTGATTTTTGCTCTTGGATTGGTCCATCATATAATTTCCATGTATCCTGGCGACATTGCAATACAAAAGCCCTTGATTTTTCTTCAAGTGCAGTTATTTCTTCATCACTAGCCAAAGCATTTTCAAGAATCCATGTACGCATTTTAGGAAGACAATCCCATTCCCTCTCCCATTGCAAACGCTCAGGTGTTTTGTAACGTTCATGACTTCCTGATGTAGAATGACCTTGTGGTTGCGTTAATTCTTCAACATGAAACAACACCGGTACATGCTCTTGTCTTGCCAATGCAATACCTTCTTCAAATGCTTCACACATTTGTGCATAGTCCCACCCCTTCACACGATAAATATAAATTCCGTTAGAAGTTCTTGATTTTACAAAACCAGACAATGCTTCAGATATAGAGGCTTTAACTGTCTGCACCTCTTTAGGAACTGAGATGCCATATCCATCATCCCAAACAAAGACTGCTAGTGGAACCTGACTAACAGCAGCAGCATTCATGGTTTCCCAAAAATGCCCTTCACTTGTAGATGCATCACCTATAGTAGCAAAACAAACTTCATTTCCCCCATTAGAGAGTGCAGTCTCATTTTGTAGCACAGGAACATTGCGAAATACTTTAGAGGCATAAGCCAATCCAAATGCCTTAGGCATGTGACCCGCAGTTGGTGCTATACCAGCTGCAAGGTTTTTACGATTGGCTAAATCCAAAACATCGCCATTTTCATTTATAAATGGAGAACAAAAATGAGAATTCATTTGTCGCCCTGCACTATGTGGATCATGGTCGGGATTTGGATCAGCGTATAACTGTGAGAAAAACTCACTAATGGTTGCTATACCTGTTGCAAAAGCAAAAGTTTGATCACGGTAGTAGCCTGCACAGAAATCACCTGGTTTAAAAAATTTCGCCATGGCAACTTGAGGAACTTCTTTACCATCACCGAATATGCCAAACTTGGCTTTACCCGTTAGCACTTCTTTCCTTCCCAATAAACTTGCTTGTCTACTCTCAAAAGCAATTTTATAATCATTGATCACTGCCGTTTTGAAAGCTTCAAATGACAATGCTTCAGCGGATTGCAACTCTGTGATCAAATTAGGATCCATGCGACAAAACTAACCCCTTTTTATAAAAAAAAAAGGGACAAACGGCTAATGGGACAAAGTGTTAAAAACTTGTTCCATCAACTGTTCGTCCCGAACCTTTGGGGTATACCTATTACTTCTTATTCAACTTGTCAAAATCGGCTGAAGAAAGCACTTCACCTGCAATTTTTAATTCCACTGGGGCATCTACACCTTTGATTTTTACAAATACTGTTTTTTCAAAGGGACCTGGAGCAGCAGCATTGAATCCAGCCTTGATTTTTTCAGACTTAGCCTTCATCACAGGTGCTTGAGGCCATGTAGGAGTTGTGCAACCACAAGATGCTGTTGCAGTCTCAATAATCACCGCACCACTTGAAACATTGGTGAATTCAAAATCATGGGTTACAGGCACCCCTTGCTTGATTTTTCCAAAGTTGTGCCTCATTTCTTTGAATTTAACTACGGCAGCTGCGTTATTGGTTGCATTTTGTGCAAAACCCACAACTGCAAAAAGAGCAACAAAAACTGTTAACATGATCTTCTTCATAATGCTATTTTTTTGATTTTTATTCTTGATTAAATTTCAACTTTTTTAAAAAACTGATGCTCTTGTTTGATGGCGCAGATTGGTCAGGTGTTCTCCAGACCTCCCCTTTTATTGTAATCAACATCGTTTCTCCTTGTCCGTAGAACACCGTAATGGTCTTCTCAAAATACCCCGCCTCTGCGGCGTTGTATCCAACTTTAATTTGTGTAGCACCTCCAGGCTGAACCATCTCTCTTTGCCAAACAGGCGTAGTACAACCACATGAAGCCTGCACATCTGTTATCTGTAAAGTTGCTTTACCTGTGTTCTTGATGTCAAACACATGAAAGACAGGTTTTCCTTGTGGAATTTTTCCAAAATCATATAAAGATTCCTTCAACACAAATCCGTTTGAAGCAACTGTTTGTTGTCCAGCTGCAAAATTGCTGAGCAACAAGAATAAAACAATTACTGATATGTTGTTAATTATCCGCTTCATCAATAAATCAAATTTACACATTGTTGCGGAAGCATCCAATTTGCCTAATTTTGTATCATGTTAAAACCTTCACAAAGAGGGGAATTGATGCCCCCATCGCCTATCAGAAAATTGGTGCCTTTTGCCGAAAAAGCAAAATCTAAAGGAATCAAAGTGCATCATCTCAATATTGGGCAACCCGACATAGAAACTCCGGTTGAAATCATGAATGCGGTAAAAAATGCTGATATAAAAGTATTGGCATACAGCCATAGTGCGGGCAATGAATCTTATAGAAAAAAACTGGTGGAGTACTACAAAAAAAATGGCATCAATGTTACTCCTGAAGAAATCATTATCACAGCAGGTGGAAGTGAAGCAATTGTTTTTGGCATGATGGCATGTCTTGATGCTGGTGATGAAATCATCATACCCGAACCCTTTTATGCCAACTACAATGGATTCGCAGTAATGGCAGGAGTGAAGATCATACCTGTAACCTCTTCCATTGAAAATGGATTTGCACTACCCCCAATTTCTGCATTTGAAAAACTAATTACCCCTAAGACCAAAGCAATTCTGATTTGCAACCCTAATAACCCTACAGGCTATTTGTACAGCGAGGAAGAAATGCTTCAATTAGAAGATATTTGTTTGCGCAACAAATTGTTCCTGTTTTCAGACGAAGCTTATCGTGAATTCTGTTACGAAGGCAACTACACAAGCGCATTGCATCTTCAAAAAATTCAAGAACAAGTTATTTTAATGGATACCATTTCAAAACGCTACTCTGCATGTGGCGCAAGAATTGGCGCATTCGTAACAAAGAACAAAGAAGTTTACCTAGCAGCTATGAAACTAGCACAAGCAAGGTTAAGTCCACCCGGACTCGCACAAATCTTGGGTGAAGCTGCTGTTGATCTTCCAGATGATTATTTCAATGAGCCAAAAGCAGCATATTTATCAAGACGTGATCTGCTGGTAAAACGTCTCAACCAAATGGAGGGTGTCTTTTGCCCTACTCCTGGAGGTGCATTTTACGTAATTGCAAAATTACCTATCGACGATGGCGATCGTTTTTGTCAGTGGCTTTTGGAATCTTTCTCTTATCAGGGACAAACAGTAATGCTTGCACCTGCAAGTGGTTTCTACGAAACCAAAGGTTTGGGCAAAAATGAAGTGCGATTGGCTTATGTTATCAACAATGATGACATCAATGCTGCAATGGATTGCCTGCAAGAAGCACTAAAGGTGTATCCAGGAAAAACGAACTAGAATTTATTGATCAGGTATACACCACCAATTACCATAGCTGATCCATAAATCATGTACCCATGTATGGTTTCGCCTAGAAGCACTACAGAAAGTAGCATGGCAAAAATAGGTATGAGGTTATTAAAGGCTGATGTCTTTACAGGACCAATTGCCTTAATGCCTTCATAATACCAAACAAAGCCAAGGACTGAACCACAGATTCCTAAATAAACAATTGCCAACCAGACAGTCCAATCAACATACACTGGAAAAGGCTCAAATGGCACAAAGAATATTATGAACATCATACCCGTAAGTATTGCCCAGGTTGATGCTTGTAATGGTGAGGCAAACTTCAATGCATCTTTTGCAAAATAAGTATAGAAAGCCCAGGAAACAGGACAACCCAACATCAAAGTATCGCCCCAAGTAAACATGGTAAACAACTCCATGATATCTCCTCTTGCAATAACAATTGCAGTACCCGCAAGGGATATAAGCAATCCCAAAATCTTGATCCCTGCAATTCTTTCTTTGCCAATCAATGAAGAAATAAGCATAACCAAGACTGGATTGAGTGCAACAAT
>JBEBDP010000023.1:0-6623 GCA_041156925.1 Bacteroidota bacterium
GTTTTATAAATAGTTTCATTGTTGTTGAGAATATAGAAATATCCACTCTCGCCATAAGCTATTCTTGCTATCAAAGCTTTGATCCTGATTTTCGCAAATTCTATGGCTGATTGACTTTTTAGGTTTATTGAAATGTTATTGGAAGCTGCAAAAGTTTGTAGCTCTTTTATGATTGTATTATCTAATGAAAAGCCTTGGTTAAATTCAGACACCGACTTATACTTTAGTAAAGCATCTTTATGTGCAATGAAATAGCGGTATGAAAAGTTGCCAATTGCATTTTTTTCATAAAGTTGATTTAAGCTGCTATCAAAAAGTGTAGAGTCTATTGGTACATATAAATCAGGTGTTATACCACCGCCGCCAAAAAGTTTTTTCCCTTTGAGCGTAGTGAACTGCTGGAGTTTTGTTTCTGAAGTATCTTGGCGTTTATTGCCATGTAAACGATTGACAATCTCCATTTGGTATTTAAAATGATCTTTGTCGTAAGGCTTTTGAATACTTCTTCCCAATGGGGTATAGTATCTAGCTGTTGTTAGCCTTAGTGCTGACCCATCAGAAAGGGTATATTGTTCTTGTACGAGGCCTTTTCCAAAACTTCTTCTTCCAATTATCGTTGCTCTGTCGAGGTCCTGTAATGCGCCTGCAATTATTTCACTGGCTGAAGCTGAGCCTTCATTAATAAGGACAGTTATTTTTCCAGTTTCAAATATACCTCTTCGCTTGGCCTTGTATTCTTTTTTGGGATGGTTGTTCCCCATGGTATATACAAGCAATTGATCTCCGCCAACAAATTCATCAACTATGTCAACCGCCTCTTCAAGAATTCCACCTCCGTTGTCTCTAAGATCCAAAACAAGCGATTCCATGCCTTTATCTTTGAGCATTTGCATGGCTTCCATAAACTCTCGATAGGTATTACCTGAAAAACGATTTAATCTTAAATAGCCAACCTTGTTGTTGGCAAGGTAAGCAGCATCAACAGAGGTTATGGGTATACTACTTCTAATTAAGTTTTTAACAAGAAGTTTATTATCTCTTATCAAATTGATGCTAACGTTTGAGCCTCTTGGACCTTTTACCCATTTTTTAAAAAGGTCGCTTGTTATTTTACTACCGGTTGCACTGCTATCGTTGACCTTGATGATTTTATCTCCTACTTGTACACCTGCTATTTCAGCCGGACCATCTTTAACAACCGACAATACATGAACTGTATCATTGAAAATATTAAATTCAATTCCCACTCCAAAGAATTGTCCTTCTAGGTCTTCATTTACTTCCATTAATTCAGATATAGGAATATATACTGAGTGCGGATCTAGTGTATTGAGGAGGTCATTAATTGCCTCGGTTGAAGTAGAGTCAATGTCAATTTTATCCACGTATCTTTGTTGAACAAGCTGCAAAACTTCTTGAAGTGAATTAGGTCTTGATGTAGAGGTGATGCTGCCAGCATTAGGCATATTGCTGCGTAATTTGTATCCAATGAACATACCTATTACAACAGCTATTGAAAAAAGAAGTGGGATGGCAGTAGTCGATTTGTTATTGTTCATATTTAAAAGTAAATAAGCTCTTGCAAAGTTGCTGAATAAAGCTGATATATGGGAAGGATAAAACTTATTGCTGATGGAGGAGGAACAAAAACAGAGTGGAGGCTCATAGATGGCTCCACCAAAAAATCATTTTTTACCACTGGTATCAGTCCCTATTACCTCTCAAAAACTGAAATAGAGCAACTTTTATTAAAGGAATTCCCTGCTAGTATATTGAAAAAACAAGTTGGAGAGATCTTTTATTATGGAACAGGATGTAAAACGAAGGAAAAAGCTAATCTAGTTGCTAAAGCGTTATCTGCACTTTTCCCCAAAGCGAAAGTCCAGGTGACCCATGATTTAATGGGAGCTGCAATTGCTACTTGTGGAAATCAATCAGGTATAGTTTGTATTCTGGGAACTGGATCAAATTCTTGTGTATACAATGGTAAGAAGATGGTGAATAATTCACCCGGACTAGGCTACATTCTCGGAGATGAAGGAAGTGGAGCTTATTTGGGAAAGAAAGTGGTTCAACATTTTTTATATGGGATTTTTGATGAAGAGCTTAAAGCTTCTTTTCTAAAGACATTTCAAACATCTAACCAAGAAATTTTACATAAGGTATATAAAGAGCCTTTTGCCAACAGGTATCTAGCAGGATTTGCAAAGTTTTTGTCTTTGCATCGAGGGCATTTCATGATTGAAAACATAATAGAGGATGGGCTTAGGGATTTTTTCGATCAACATTTACTTCAATACCCCAAACATTCTTCTTATACATTTCATTTTGTTGGAGGGGTGGCTTACCATTTTAGGGATAAAATTGCTGAACTTTGTCGTGATTATGGTTTAAGTCTAGGTAAAATCATGCAACAGCCTATGAAAGGCATTGTACATTACCATAGTAAATAGTTTATGTCGTCATTCCAGAAAATAACAGAATCAAGTTCAAACTATCGCCATCTCGAAAAGATGTCGGTCAACGAAATCTTGACCAATATTAACCAAGAAGACGCTAAAGTGCATGAAGCAATTTCAAAAGTCATTCCATCAATTTGCCTTTTAGTAGAAGCAATCGTAGATAAACTTTTAGTAGGTGGAAGGCTTTTTTATATTGGTGCAGGAACCAGCGGTCGACTTGCAGTAGTTGATGCTTCCGAATGTCCTCCCACTTACGGTGTTCCGGAAGGGCTTGTTGTGGGGATCATTGCTGGTGGAAATCAAGCAATGTTTCATGCTGTAGAATTCGCAGAAGATGATACAGATCAAGCATGGAAGGATTTGAGTAAGCATGGCATTTCAAGCAAAGATGTTGTAATTGGCATCGCCGCAAGTGGAACAACCCCCTATGTTATTGGTGGTTTAAAAGCATGTAGAGAAAACGGTATTGTTACGGGATCTATTTGTTGTAATCCCAATGCTCCTTTATCAGATGCATCCGATCATGCTATTGAAGTAGTAGTTGGACCGGAATTCGTAACAGGGAGTACTAGGATGAAAAGTGGGACGGCACAAAAACTGGTATTAAATATGATCTCCACAGCAGTCATGATACAGTTGGGTAGGGTAGAAGACAATAAAATGGTCAATATGCAACTCACCAATGAAAAGCTACTCGACAGAGGTGTGAAAATGATTATACAAAAAAATCCAAAACTGATTTATGATGAGGCAAAAGTCTTGTTGTTAAAATACGGTTCAGTTAAATTGGCTTTGGAACAGCTTAAATAAGAGGATAATTGCACGAAATAGAACCATATTTTAATTGGAGGCATCTTTATATAGCTGATGAAGATGTTAAGTCCCCTTTCTCTGGCAGGACCTACTCTGAATTTGAGTTCACACAGACGGTCTATAATTTTTATATCCATCCACAATGGGATGATTTCGGTTCTTCAACTTTGTATATTAAGATTCTATATGTTGATTACGAAATCGGTTTCGCTATAATTGAAATGATTGGAGAATGGAATGATGCAATCGAAAATGATATAATGACACTAAAAAGAGATGTTGTTGATCAAATGATTGCACATGGTATCTATAAGTTTATTCTAATTGGTGAGAATGTGATGAATTTTCACAGCAGTGACGATTGTTACTATGAAGAGTGGTATGAAGACGTAAGCGAAGAGGGTGGATGGGTAGTTATGTTGAGTCTTGCACAACAGTCGAAATATGATTTTATAAGGGCTGGAATTGATCGTTATATCCAATTAATCGACTTTCCAGATTGGCGACCCTACACCCCCATAAATTTGTTCACTAAAATCGACAATTCTCAGCTAAAAAGATTGAACAAATACTAAGCTTTTTTGACTTTATATTTTATTGAATTACAGCTTTCTGATGTAACTTTGCACGAATTCTAATTTGAGAAAATTTCAATTATGAACTGGAGTCAATTGTTTAACTCATCTATCGGGAAAAAGATAGTAATGGCCCTTACTGGAATTTTTCTGGTTGTCTTTTTGGTAGTCCATTGTTATGTGAATGCCAACGTGTTTTTTTCGAATGCTGAAGAAAATTTCAACAGAGCTGCTCATTTCATGGGAACCAATCTTTTGATCCGTATTACCGAGGTTGGTCTTTTTGCTGGTTTTATTTTGCACATTGTTCAAGGGTACAAACTAGAACTGCAAAACAGAGCAAAAAGAAAATCTAGGTATGCGGTAACTGCAGGCAACAAGACGTCAAAATGGTATTCTAGATCCATGGCAATTCTTGGTACTTTGATTCTATTGTTCTTGATTATTCACCTTGCACATTTTTGGGTTCCTTCCAGATTCGGTGGTTTGAGTGAAGTTGAGTATGATGGAGTGGTTTATCACAACCTCTACTTGGAGATGAAAAATATTTTTGCTGAGCCAATTGTAGTGCTTGTATATGTTTTGGGATGTTTCTCACTTTCATGGCATCTGTTGCATGGTGTTCAAAGTGCAGCGCAGACATTGGGTTGGACAAGCAAAAACTATTTCCCAACCATTAAGAAAATTGGTATTGTCTTTTCAGTACTCATCCCATTGATATTTGCTTTGATGCCAATATTCATGTATTTCGGATGGGAGCTTAATACTGGTGCATTAACCTTGTTATTCTAACTTTTTTTATAAATCAACAGCTATGCTTGATTCAAAAATTCCTGCAGGACCCTTAAATGAAAAATGGACTAAATACAAAGGTTCTGTAAAGCTTGTCAATCCTGCTAATAAAAGAAAGCTTGAGATTATTGTTGTAGGTACTGGTCTAGCCGGCTCTTCAGCTGCAGCCAGTTTAGGTGAGATGGGTTATAAAGTGAAAGCTTTCTGTTTTCAAGATTCACCAAGACGTGCGCACTCTATTGCTGCTCAGGGTGGAATTAATGCTGCGAAGAATTACCAGAATGATGGTGATTCTGTATACAGATTGTTTTATGATACCATCAAAGGTGGTGACTATAGAGCAAGAGAAGCTAACGTTCACCGTCTTGCTGAAGTTAGTACCAATATTATTGATCAGTGTGTTGCACAAGGTGTTCCTTTTGCAAGGGAATATGGTGGATTATTAAGTAACAGATCATTTGGTGGAACACAAGTACAGCGTACGTTCTATGCAGCTGGTCAAACCGGACAACAATTGTTGATTGGTGCCTATCAAGCCCTTGAGCGTCAGGTAGCACTAGGAACAGTTGAAATGTTTGCTCGTCATGAAATGGTGGAACTGGTTATCATCGATGGAAAAGCAAGAGGCATCATCGCCAGAAATTTGGTGACTGGTGAATTAGAGAGACATTTCGGTCACGCTGTTCTATTGTGTACAGGTGGTTACGGTAACGTATTCTATCTTTCTACCAATGCAATGGGTTCAAATGTAACAGCTGCTTGGAAAGCACACAAGAGTGGTGCATACTTTGCAAACCCATGTTTTACGCAGATTCACCCAACATGTATCCCTGTTTCTGGAGATCATCAATCTAAGTTAACCCTCATGTCTGAATCTCTCAGAAATGATGGTCGCATTTGGGTGCCTTCACAAAAAGGTGACAATAGAAAGCCAAACGAAATTCCAGAAAACGAGCGTGATTATTATCTAGAGAGAAGATATCCTGCATTTGGTAACCTGGTTCCAAGAGACGTGGCATCAAGGGCTGCTAAGGAAAGATGTGATGCAGGTTATGGAGTAGGTTCTTCTAAGCAAGCTGTATATCTTGATTATGCAGCTGCTATACAGCGTTACGGAAAAGCGGAAGTGAGCAAGAAGAACCTTGGTAATGTGGCTGCAGATGTAGTTACAGCACTTGGTAAGGAAGTAGTAAAAGAGAAATATGGTAACTTATTCGCGATGTATGAGAAAATTACAGGCGAGGATCCATATGAAGTGCCAATGAGGATTTATCCTGCTGTGCACTATACTATGGGTGGTTTGTGGGTAGATTATGAATTAAAAACAACCATTGATGGGCTATACGCACTAGGTGAAGCAAACTTTAGTGATCATGGTGCAAACAGATTAGGTGCATCTGCACTGATGCAGGGTCTTGCTGATGGTTACTTTGTTATACCTTATACTTTGGGTAATTACCTAGCTGATGACATCAGAACTTCATCTATTCCAACTGATCATCCTGCGTTTGTTGAAGCCGAAACAAAAGCTTCAGATAGAATCAATAAGTTGATGTCTATCAAAGGAAAACAAACAGTGGAAAGCTTCCATAAGCGTTTGGGTAAAATCATTTGGGATAAATGTGGAATGGCAAGAAGCACAGAAGGTTTGAAACAAGCCATTCAGGAAGTAAGAGCATTAAAAGAAGAGTTTTGGTCAGATGTTAGAATCCCGGGTGAAATCAATAGCATGAACCCTGAATTGGACAAAGCAGGTCGTGTAGCAGATTTCATTGAGCTGGGTGAGTTGATGTTTATTGATGCTCTTGAGCGTAATGAAAGTTGTGGTGGTCACTTTCGTGAAGAGTTCCAGACACCTGACGGTGAGGCTTTGCGTGATGATGAAAACTATATGTATGTAGCAGCTTGGGAGAACAAAGGGACTGCTTGGGAGTTACACAAAGAACCACTCAATTACGAAATAGTTAAACCAAGTCAGCGT
>JBEBDP010000024.1:0-3564 GCA_041156925.1 Bacteroidota bacterium
ATTTTCCCATCTAGGCAGTTTGAATTTGCCCGACTCAACCTTACTTATACCGTTATGAGCAAAAGGAAACTTTTGCAATTGGTTCAAGAAAAAATGGTTGATGGTTGGGACGATCCGAGGATGCCAACGATATCCGGACTAAGAAGAAGAGGTTATACCCCTGCTTCTCTTCGTAACTTCTGCGACAGAATTGGTGTGCAGAGAAGAGAAAATATCATTGATGTTGGACTTTTAGAATTCTGTATAAGGGAAGATTTGAACAAGACTGCTCTCAGAAGAATGGTGGTTTTGGACCCTATTAAATTGGTCATTACCAACTATCCTGAAGGCAAAACAGAAGTATTGCAAGGAGAAAACAACCCTGAATTAGAGGACAATGGTGGCTACCGCGACCTCCATTTTGGACGTGAGTTATGGATCGAAGCAGAAGACTTCATGGAAGAACCAGCCAAAAAATGGTTCCGACTTGCTCCTGGAATGAAAGTAAGATTGAAGAGCGCCTACATTGTTACCTGTACCGGTTTTGTCAAAAATGATGCTGGTAAAGTAGTGGAAGTCCATTGTGAATACATCCCAGAAAGCAAGAGCGGAAACGACACCTCAGGTATCAATGTAAAAGGCACAATGCATTGGATATCAATAGAAAAATCACTTGAAGCTGAAGTAAGACTTTATGATAGATTATTCCAAGTTGAGGATCCCTCAAGCGAGGAAGGCGACTTTAAAACCTACCTCAATCCAAATAGTTTGGAGATCATCCCACATGCCAAAATTGAGCAAAGTCTCTCTGAAGCAAAACCAGGAGAGCAGTTCCAATTTATCAGAAAAGGCTATTTCACACTAGATAGTAAGTATGCCAAAGAAGGCAAATTGGTATTCAACAGGACTGTTACTTTGAAGGATACCTGGAGCAAGGAGGCGAAGAAGTGATATGAAACAGAAAATATACCAGGTAGACGCTTTTACGGACAAAGTCTTTTCGGGCAATCCTGCCGCTGTTTGTCCGCTTGAAAAATGGCTAGATGCTGAAATCATGCAGAAAATTGCTGCGGAAAACAACCTAGCTGAAACCACGTTCTTCGTTAAAAAGGATGATGTAATTGAAATCAGATGGTTCACCCCGACTGTAGAAGTAGATTTATGTGGCCATGCAACTTTAGCTGCTGCTTTCGTCTTGTTCTTTAATGAAAACCATCGTTCAGACCTCATTAATTTTCATTCTCATAGAAGCGGCCCTTTATCGGTTAGAAAAGATGGCGATTTCTTAACGCTCAACTTCCCTTCAGATATTACTAAAGCAATTGCGCTTACAGAAGCAATTACCAAGTGTTTCGATAGACAGCCACAATTGGTTTTACAAGGCAGAACCGACTACCTATTGATTTATGATAAACAGGAAGATATAACTCTCCTACAGCCACGTTTTGATGAAATCGCTAAGCTACCAGTAAGGGGTGTTATCGTTTCGGCTAAAGGGAATGATGTCGATTTTGTCTCTCGATTTTTTGGGCCACAATCTGGCATTAATGAAGACCCTGTTACAGGGTCAGCTCATACAACATTGATACCCTATTGGTCGGCAGTGTTGAACAAGCAAGATCTTACTGCAATACAGTTGTCGGATCGCAAAGGTTATTTGCGCTGCACTAATCTGAATAATAGAGTTGAAATTAGTGGGCAAGGAAAATTGTATATGATTGGTGAGATCTTTTTTTAGTCGCCAAATCACTAGCAAATTGAAAAGCTTGAATTAATTAACAAAAAATCTTTCTCTCATTAATTTATCATCAGTTTGTAGCGCTTTTAAGGGCTCTGATTTAACCAACAATACCCTTTTGATTACCCTACTAAACAGCCTTGTTGATAACCACTTGAATGTATTTGTCGATTTGTGTAAGGATTGAAAATAATCATCTAATGTCCCATTTTGAAACGCTAGAATATCCTGCAAATCATTACTATCATGGTAATAGCCACAATGAAAATTTTTCTCAGCAAATGAATTGTCAGGAAAATTAAGTCCCCCTAAACCTATTGCTTTAAAAGAAAGAGCTAAAAAATCCTTGTAAATAATTCTATAGGCATCTCCACCACCCAGGTTGAAAATCTTTCTTGAAAGTGAACTTCTTTTTTCTATAGCATTTATAAATGCTTTAGCAGTGTCATGGGGTGTGGCTATTTCTAATGGTGTTGACAATGGCATATGGAACAACAATTCCGATAATTTATGCTTGCCCATTACGGCAGTAAGTCGAAAAATACTCCAATCCAGCCTAGATGATCTAATTACTTTTTCTGCTTCAATTTTTGTTTTCGCGTATTCATCCCCAATACTTGGAACTAAAGGATCTGTCACTTTGATCCAAGGCTCATTCAGTCTATCCCCATACACTGAAATAGATGATGCATAAATAAAGAAAGCATGAGGTGAAAAAAGTTCGAGATTATGAACCAGATTTTTCGTGCCTATGATATTAACTCTTTCGGCTAACTCAGGAAACTTATCTGCTCTCGGAGGAATAATTGCTGCCAAGTGGATCACAATATCTTTATCGTGACAAACCTTTTCAACCTTGTCCATTTCAGCAATATCACCGTAAACTATTTCAATTGTTTGTTTATACTTTCTGAAGCAACTTATACTTTCTTTCGTTTTAATATCGAAAACAGTAATGTTATAGAGGTCTGTTAACAAAGAAATTTGATTGAGTATCTCTGAACCAACAGCACCTGATGCACCAGTAATTAATATATTTTTCTTTTTACTCATCACTCACTTCTGCAATATAACTTGAAAAATACAAATCAATAAAGAGTGCCTACAAATTCAATACAATAACCTAGACTATAAATTAGGCTTAGATTTAACTTTCCCGTCGGGGAAAAAGGACATCAAGAAAATAAGGATGGTTGCAATAAGCATTAGAAAGAGTCCAATCTTTTTTTCGGGACAATAGCCCAAATAGCATGAACCAAACAACAAGAAATTTTTGATACCATAGGCAACGTTAAGTCCGCCTACCAACAAAGCAGTTCTTTTCATCCAAAGAACGGGTACAAAAGCACATAAAGTAGCAATGCCGGCAAATACCAACAATAATTTGGCAGGCTTGCCATAAATGTTTTTAGCAGAATAAAAACCTGTAAAGTCTTGGTTTACATCTGCATGGTAGGTCCAGGGCAGGAAACAGGCAACCAGAAGCAAAACAAATGCAAAGAGGCTGATCCATTTTGAATAACGTACCATATCAAAAAAAGCGAAGGGGTTTTAGCCTTCGCTTGGAGGTCCCGAGCGGATTCGAACCGCTGTAGAAGCTTTTGCAGAGCTCTGCCTAGCCACTCGGCCACAGGACCGTAAATGAAAAGACGATTACCGCCTCAACACGGTGCGAAATTAGTAATTTTGATCTTATTTTCCGAATCAGGAGCAAACTTACTTACATGAATGTGATTGAATCTTCAGAGCTAATCATCAATGCCAGAGGAGCTGTTTACCACCTCGACCTTAAACCTGAGGAAATTGGTGAAACCATCATTACTGTAGGAGATCCATTCAGGGTGCAA
>JBEBDP010000025.1:0-6325 GCA_041156925.1 Bacteroidota bacterium
CAAGAAGCTTATGAAACCTTGTCTAACCCCAAAAAAAGAGAATACTATCACTACCAAATTTGGCTAGAGAAAGCCCAAGGCCATGCACTCGATAGTGCACTTACAGCAGAACAAATCATTCAACTTTTCATCCAGACTGAAAGAACAATACATGAAACAGATCGTTTCAGAAGAAACAATGAACAATTGTCTGATATCCTACTCAGTCTTTATAACAACAACAGGCTTGGATTAATACTAGAAAGAAATGATAGTGTACTTGAAACAAGCACATTGAAACTAGGAATGCAATCAGCATCATCTCTTTCATCAAATGCACAGCTCAAGCTCATCAGTCAACTCAGTCCTATTCTTCAAAAACATCCTCAAATACATGAAATTTGGCTTGAACAAGTGGAATCAAGAACAAAGGAAGAAAAAATCGACAAGTTGAAAATTCCAATAATCATTTTAATAACAATCCTGCTTTGTCTTGCCATATTATTATTAAGCAAGTAAAAATGAGTAAACCCTCAGCTGTTTGTATCTTTGCGTCATGCATTATGTATCTGTTGAACAGCTAGGTAAGTCTTATGGCATTAAACCCCTTTTTTCCAATTTAACTTTCCATATTAATGAAGGTGATAAAATCGCCCTAATTGCAAAAAATGGTTCTGGAAAATCAACATTATTAAAAATTTTAGCGGGACAGGAAACGGCAGATCAAGGAAAATGCTGGATCAATAAAGAAGTAAGGACCATTCTTTTTGAACAAGATCCTTTCTTTCATGAATCTTCCAATATCCTCGACAATATTTTTGCCCACGACCACCCCAAACTCAACGCAATCAAAAAATTTGAAGCTGCTGAAGACGCAAACGATGAGGTAAAAATTGCAGAAGCCATCATCGAAATGGAAGAAAAAAATGCTTGGGATTTTGACGCAAAAGTGAAGCAGATTTTAGGAAAATTAAATATTCATCACCTAGATCAACCGATGTCCACTTTAAGTGGTGGTCAAAGAAAAAGAGTTGCACTGGCCAAGACCTTGATTGATATTGGATTCGACAATACACATTGCTTACTGATAATGGACGAACCCACAAACCACCTCGATATTGAGATGGTTGAATGGTTGGAGCATTATTTGGATAAAGAAAATATAACATTGCTGCTTGTTACACACGATAGGTACTTTCTTGACAACGTATGTAATGAAATATGGGAATTAGACAACAGTACCATCTATGTCTATAAAGGTGACTACCAAAACTATGTAGAGAAAAAAGCAGCCAGGGTTGAAAGTGAACAAGCCACTATTGATAAAGCTAGAAATACTTATAGAAAGGAATTAGAGTGGATGCGCAAACAACCACGAGCCAGAACGACTAAGTCAAAAAGCCGGCAAGACAATTTTTATGAAGTAGAGAAAATCGCTAAACAAAAGATTGAAGATAAAAAAGTTGAGCTGCAAATGAAAATGAGCCGATTAGGTGGCAAAATTGCAGAACTCAAAAAAGTCTATAAATCATACGGTGAAAAAACAATTCTTTCTGGCTTTGATTACACATTCAAGAAAGGAGAAAGAGTAGGCATCATCGGAAAGAATGGCGCAGGAAAATCGACTTTTATCAACATCTTGCAAGGCATTGAAGAACCAGATAGTGGTAAAGTCAATATAGGAGATACCATAGTTTTTGGTAATTATTCACAACAGGGTCTAATTATCAAGCAAGACCTTAGAGTGATTGAATTCGTAAAAAATATTGCAGAGAATTTCCCCTTGGCAAAAGGTGGATCGATGAGTGCAGCTCAATTTCTTGAACTTTTCTTATTTACACCTGATCAACAATACAACTATATCAGTAAGTTGTCGGGTGGCGAAAAAAGAAGACTACATCTTCTGAGTATTTTATTTAAGAATCCAAACTTTCTTGTACTTGATGAGCCGACAAATGATTTGGATCTGCCTACCCTATCGGTACTTGAAAACTTCTTAATGGATTACCAAGGTTGTTTGATCATCATTAGCCACGACAGGTATTTCATGGATAGAATAGTCGATCATCTCTTTGTTTTTGAGGGAAATGGTATCATCAAAGATTTCCCAGGCAACTATGCTGAATACAGAGAAGAACAAGAGAAAAAAGAACCAGCAACGTCAAGCAAAGCAAAGGTAATTGCGCAGGTTACTGAAGCTGCACCTATTTTAACATCTACCACAACAGTTAAAAAGAAACCATCTTTCAATGAAAAAAGAGAGTTTGAAGTACTTGAGAAAGAAATGAAAAAACTCAATGAAGAGAAAGAAGCAATTACACAGAAATTAAACAATGAGACACTAGATTATACAGCAATTGAACAGCTTTCATCGAGGTTTAAAGCAATCAATGATGAGCTTGATGATAAAGAATTGAGATGGTTGGAATTGAGCGAACTTTTTGAATAGCAAATGTAAAAATCTATTTTAGGGGATAGGATGCACGCTCTAAACGATCATTAATCGCTTTACCCAAACCTCGATCTGGAAACACCTCTGCTAAAATCAAATCAACATCTACTTGATCAAGTTCACGCATAGTGATAAACAATTGAGAAGCCGCCTCATCTATATTTCCTGATGGTGATAATCGATACTGAATGATCCCTGGTAATTCATAATTGGTGTGAAAACTAAGAACACCTATCTTCTTACCAGTATTTTCTTGATACAGTTGTTTAATATCCCCTAGCAATAAAGGTTTTTTTGTAGCATAATGACTCTTGAGCTGCCCGGGAGCAGTCGGTGCAGCATGTGCAAGTCTCAGTTCAACTTCCTCACCCGTTAACGCTTCAATTTCTTCTGCAGCAATTCCACCCAAACGGTGTACAACAATTTTACCCTCTTCAAAACCAACAATGGTTGATTCTAGTCCAACTTTAGCAGCACCTCCTTCAAGAATATAGGGTATAATTCCAGAAAGACCTTCATAGACATGCTGACTAGTAACAGGACTCACATATCCTGAAGGATTTGCACTGGGCGCAGCAAGTGGAAAATCCAATTGACTCAACAAGGATAAGGTTAAATCATGCGCCGGTATACGAATGGCTACACGATGACTTCCAGCGGTTACAATATCTGGAACGCTATCTGATTTAGGAAGCAAATAGGTAATCGGACCAGGAGATAGTTTATTTATTAAGTCGCGACAAGCATTAGGAATAGCTTGAACCCATTTTCCCAATTGATCTAGATCAGCAACATGTAATATTAATGGATTAAACTGTGGGCGATTTTTTGCTGCATAGATTTTACCTATTGCAGCTGGACTCAACCCATTTCCTGCTAAACCATAGACTGTCTCAGTTGGAATAGCAACAAGCTCTCCTTGCTCCAGCAAAAGTTTTGCTTTATTGATATCAGATCCAATCTCGGTTGTAAACATAAAAAAGTCCCGGTTATTACCGGGACAAAGTTAATTGAGTTGAGGATGATTATGCCTTTGATTTTTCTTTCTTTTCTGGCAATGTTGGTTTAATCGAGAACACTATTTTTTGGTTCTCTTTATCCAAATCTGCCAACATCACATCTCCAGCCTTGATATTCATATTCAAAATTTCTTCCGCCAAAGGATCTTCAAGGTATTTCTGAATAGCCCTATGCAATGGTCTTGCACCAAATTGCTGGTCATATCCTTTTTCAGCTATAAACTCTTTAGCCTCTTCTGTTAGCTCGAGTGAGAAGCCAAGATTAGATAATCTTTTCATCACACCTTTCATCAGAATATCAATGATTTCAAAGATGTGAGATTTTTCAAGTGAGTTGAAAATAATTACATCATCAACTCTATTCAAAAATTCTGGAGAGAAGGTTCTTTTTAACGCCTTTTCTATTACTGCCTTACTTGCTTCTTCTGCATTCGCTTGTCTCGCACTTGTAGCAAAGCCTACTCCTTCACCAAAATCCTTCAACTGACGGACACCAATATTTGAGGTCATGATAATCAAGGTATTCTTGAAATCAACTTTCCGACCTAGTCCATCAGTAAGCTGTCCATCATCTAATACCTGCAATAAAATATTGTAAATATCTGGATGGGCTTTTTCTATCTCGTCAAGTAAGATAACAGAATAAGGTTTCCTTCTTACACGCTCCGTTAATTGTCCTCCTTCTTCATAACCAACATATCCGGGAGGTGCACCAATCAATCTGCTCACTGTAAATTTCTCCATGTACTCACTCATGTCGATTCTGATCAGTGCGTCTTCAGAGTCGAACATGTTGCGTGAAAGGGCTCTGGCCAACTCTGTCTTACCAACACCAGTGGGACCAAGGAATATAAATGTACCGATGGGCTTTTTGGGATCTTTTAAACCTACTCTGTTACGTTGAATAGCTTTAACAACTTTAGATATTGCATCATCTTGTCCAACTACCAGTGACTTCATCTCATTACCCATATTCCTCAATTTCTCTGTCTCTGCCTGTACCATTCTCTTTACAGGAATGCCGGTCATCATACTCACCACTTCAGCAATATCTTCTTCTGCAATCGGGAAACGCTTGTGTTTTGACTCTTCTTCCCATTTATTTTTTGCAGACTCTAATTCCTCTTGTAATTTCTTTTCTGTATCGCGCAGACTTGCAGCTTCTTCAAAACGCTGACTCTTAACCACCCTGTTCTTCTCAAGCTTAATGTCTTCAATTTTCTTTTCAAGTTCAATGATATCATCTGGAACATTGATATTTTTTAAGTGCACTCTAGCACCTACTTCGTCGAGTACATCAATTGCTTTATCCGGCAATAACCTGTCGGTCATGTAACGGTCGCTCAATTTAACACAAGCATCAATTGCATCATTTGAATAATCAACATTGTGATATTCCTCGTAACGACCTTTAATATTATTCAAGATTTGAATGGTCTCATCAACAGAAGGTGGTTCTACCAATACTTTCTGGAATCTTCTGTCCAATGCGCCATCTTTTTCAATGTGCATTCTGTATTCATCTAAAGTTGATGCACCAATACATTGTAATTCACCTCGAGATAATGCAGGTTTAAAAATATTAGATGCATCAAGAGAGCCACTGGCACCTCCAGCACCAACAATAGTATGGATCTCGTCTATGAAAAGGATAACATCTCTGTTCTTTTCCAATTCAGTCATGATGGCTTTCATCCTCTCTTCAAACTGTCCCCTGTATTTTGTACCAGCAACCAAAGCAGCTAGATCAAGAGACACAACACGCTTATCGAACAATACACGAGATACTTTGCGTTGAACAATTCTGAGTGCTAACCCTTCTACAATTGCCGTCTTACCCACACCAGGTTCTCCAATAAGAATTGGATTGTTCTTTTTTCTTCTTGAAAGAATTTGCGAAACACGTTCAATCTCAGCTTCTCGCCCTACAATTGGATCCAAAGAACCTGATTCAGCCAACTTGGTGATATCCCTACCAAAATTATCTAATACAGGTGTTTTAGATTTTCCACCTGCTTGTGTAGGTTTTGCTTTTTGCTGAGCGGCTCTTCTTTCTTCATCAAACTCCTCTTCAGGTTCATCAGAAAACTCGCTTTTAACATCATTGCTTTTAACTGTTCCTAATTCATTTCTGAACAGATCATAGTCGACATCAAATTGATTTAAAATTTGAGTAGCAATATTTTCTTTGTTCTTTAAGATAGAAAGAAGCAAGTGTTCAGTTTCTACCATGGGACTTTTCAAAGCTTTTGCTTCAAGAACAGTAACCCTGATTACTTTTTCTGCCTGACGTGTTAAAGGAAGACTGTTGATATTTTGAATATTCTTTCCAGACTTATCTTTTACTGCCATCTCAACTTCTTTTCTCAATTCATACAAATCGATGTTGAGGTTTTGTAAAACCTTCAAAGCTGTATTTTCTCCTTCACGGATAACACCCAATAACAAATGTTCTGTCCCAATAAAATCATTACCCAATCTAAGCGCCTCTTCCCTGCTGTAGGAAATGATTTCTTTTACTTGTGCTGAAAAATTATTATCCATATAGGTTGGATTTTCAATTGATACAATAATAACGAATAATTCTCAGATTACTCCTGACACAAATTCACACTCACTTTATTGGTGATAACTTCCAAGACCCAACAAAATAGGTATCTTTATGGTTCAAAATAGAGAAGAAATAAGAACTATATACAATGAATGTCAAAATTGATACCAAAGAAATTTTCCATGTCATTTCCATTTTGGATACTGATTTGACTGCTAATATGTCAGCCTCTTTTTTGGCAATAATTGCTAAAAAACAGGAAGAAGATGCCAAAAGCCTGATTTTAGATTTAAATCATGTGGATTCAATTGACCAATCTTTTGC
>JBEBDP010000026.1:0-6772 GCA_041156925.1 Bacteroidota bacterium
AATTGCACTTGCTCGGGCTGTCATGCAGAATCACTTAGCAAAGCTGAGAAAGAAATGCATGTTCAACTTTCAGAAAACAGCAGAAGAGATTTTCTAAAACGTTCGAGCAAGCTTGGAATGGGGCTTGGAATAGGTGGCGGACTCATCAGTTCTCCCATAGCAGCCTCTGCGCTTAACAACGATGATGCTAGTTACAAGGCAGCTTATATGGAAAAAAATAAAGCTGTTCGTGATGGTAAAGCAACAAAGGTTACGCTTCTTCATACCGCAGATATTCACGCGCAACTCAGTATTCATGATGAATTCTTTGTAGAAAATGGAAAAAACGTTTTTAAAAAACGTGGTGGGTTAGCAACATTAAAAACCATGATAAACTCCATCAGAAACCAAAATAAAGCAAATACGCTTTTAATTGATGGTGGTGATTGCTTTCAAGGTGGTGGCGTTGCAGCAATGAGTCAAGGAACGGCGATTGTTCCAATGATGAACAACATCGGCTATGATATCATGCTTCCAGGAAACTGGGAAGTAGTATATGGCAAGGAGATGATGATGAAAGATATGTTTGGCTATGACGGTGTAAAAGTTTGTGCAAACATGTACCATAACACCAAAGATGAATTCAATGGAGATCTTATTTTCCCTCCCTATTTTGTAAAATATATTGGTGGAATAAAAATTGGTTTCATCGGATACAACGATCCGCTTACACCTAAACGTCAATCACCAGCATACAGTGATGGTATTAAGTTTACTACCCCTGAATTGAATGTGGCCAAGTATGTAAAAATTCTTCGTGAGTACGAAAAATGTGATATGGTTTTCTTGCTCACACATATGGGACTCGCTCAACAAGTAGGCTTGGCAAATCTTCCTGAAGTAAAAGGTGTTGATTATATTTTAGGTGCTGATACACACGAGCGTGTTCGAACACCAATAGAAGGCGTTCATACAAAAGTAACTGAACCAGGTGCATTTGCATCATTCATTGCTCAAATGGATATTGTAATTGAAAATGGTGAAGTAAAAGAACACACTTATCAATTGCTAGATGTTGATCCTGGAAAATACAAAGAGGATGAAGAAATGAAGAGGCTTGTTGAAAAAGCTAGAGAGCCTTACAAAAAAGAACTCAATCGTGTCATTGGTAAAACCAAAACACCTTTGATGCGCTATTATGTAATTGAAACACCGATGGATAATTTCATTACAGATGCCATCATGTGGAAATTTAAACCAGACATTGCGCTAAGTAATGGATTCCGTTTTTGTCCGCCTTTAGTACCAGATCCAAAAACAGGTGAAGCTGAAATTACAGTCGATTACCTCTGGAGCATGTTACCTGTGGATAGTGAGGCAAAGACAGGAAAAATAACAGGTAAGCAGTTGGTGGGTTGGATGGAAAAAGAATTACATAACGCATTTGCCAAAGACCCAAGTAAAAGATTTGGTGGATGGGTAGTGCGCTTCAAAGGAATGGAAGTCAACTTTACCATCAACAATGAAGCAGGTAAAAGAGTAAACTGGATTAAAGTAGGTGGTAAGCCACTCGATCTAGAAAAAACTTACAACTTTGTTGCCTGTGAAAGAGAAGGGGACCCAGACACCACTATTTGTCGTGTTGAAAATGTAAGCGAACCCAAACGTTTAGGTTTCACACTTCACAGTGTAATTGAAGAATATTTAAAAATTCACTCACCTATATCACCCAAGCTGGAAGGTAGATGCACCGCCACCGATGCACCCAATACATTGCTCACTCAGCTCATGGGATTTGGCTATGAATTCAGATAAACTATTAGATAAAGAAAAGCCCTTATGAAATTCATAAGGGCTTTTTATTTGTTTGCTCATGAACTATTTAGTGCGGAAGTTTTTCTCTTATTTTTCCATAAACCCATGTTCCAGCAATGGCCATCAAGATAGTCACTGAAATTGCTGTTGCGCCATAACCAAGTTGTGCAAATAATGGGCCTGGACAAGCACCGGTCATTGCCCATCCAAAACCAAATAACAAACCTCCATAAATTTGTCCTTTGTTAAATGTTTTATTCGGAAGTAAAATCTCTTCACCATTAATGGTCTTGATCTTAAACTTCTTGATGATAAAAACAGAAATTGCACCAACCACCACTGCAGACCCAATCACACCAAACATATGGAAGCTCTGTAACCTGAACATTTCTTGTATTCTATACCAAGAGACTACTTCTGACTTAATCAATACTATTCCAAAAAGCAGGCCGAAAAACAAGTATTTTAAATTGTGCCAAGCTGGAGTTTGTACCTGCTCATCATTTACACACATCGCATCAAGCGACCTTACTTCAAAATCTGTATTTGTATCTTTTATATTGTTTTGCATGATCAATGTTTAAAGCGATAAAATAAATGGAAGAATCAAGTTAGCCATAATGAAACCACCAGCCATAAATGAAATAGTTGCAATCAATGATGGTAATTGAAGATTAGATAAGCCCATAATGGCATGTCCAGATGTACAGCCACCAGCATAACGTGTTCCAAAGCCAACAAAAAATCCGCCAACAACCATCATGATAATACCTCTTGCTGTACCCAATGACCCCCAACCAAACAACTGCTCAGGAACCAAACCATTGATTTCAGTTATACCATATCCTGATAATTCATTAACCAAATTTGGATCAACAACAATTGGTTGTTCTGTTTTGAAATACAAGGCAGTGACAATACCGCCCAGAAAAACCCCGAAAACAAAAAATAAATTCCAAACCTCTTTCTTCCAATCATATTGAAAAAACGGAATCTTTGCTGGCATACATGCTGCACATACATGGCGTAATGAAGAAGAAATTCCAAATGTCTTGTTGCCAAAAATGAGTAGAGTAGGAACCATCAAACCAATGATTGGTCCAGCTACATACCATGGCCAGGGCTGTTTAATCAATTCAATTAATGACATGTTTAAATTTTATGTTTACAATTTTTAGGGAAGTACAAAAATGAGTGTTTCTAAACACTCCAAATGTGATATTTGTCACACGTAATTAAAGGATATAGTAAGTTACCCCTTCCACTTAATATTATTGCGCTCTACTTCAACAGTGCCATTACTTTCTAGTTTCTTCAACAGTCTAGAAACTACCTCTCTAGATGAATTAATATCACTTGCTATTTGCTGATGTGTAAGATTTAAATTAGGCCCCAATACATCAGCTTGTTTTTTTAAATACCACTCTAAGCGTTGATCCATGTTCTTGAAGGCAATCTGATCAATCACGTTCAACACTTCCTCAAATCTTGTCCTGTAAGTTTCAATTACAAAATGATACCAAGATGGAAAATTTTTCATGAGGTTGTCCATGTGCTGTATAGGTATCATCACTACTTCTGTTTCTTCTACAGCTACCGCCATTATTGAACTCGACTGACTCCTGGCCATACACAACATACTCAAAGCACAGGCATTTCCTGGTTCTAAATAATACATGAAAAACTCTTCTCCTTCATCACCTTCTCTATACAATTTTACTCTTCCTCTAACAACTAGCATTGCATATTTAAAGAACTGACCTGGACGCATCAACACATCACCTTGATTGAATGTTTTAGTCTCTGCTTCTTCACTAATAAATGAAGCAAGCTCCTGATCAAATAAAGGAAATTGTTTGATAAGCTCTTGGGGTTCTAAAGAAAACATAATGCATTAACTATTTACAACAAGATAAATCATCTGCCCATGTAAACCATGAGTATTTGTACATCACTTGGATTGATACCAGATATACGTGAAGCCTGTCCTAATGTGCGTGGTTGTATTTTCTTTAATTTTTCTTTCGCTTCATTACCTATTGCCTGAACACGATCAAAATCAAACGTTACAGGAATTTCTAAATCTTCCATTTGTGTCATACGCTCCACCATCTCTTTTTCCTTCTCTATATACACATCATATTTCATTTGAATCTCAGCTTGCTCTACAACAAGGTCATTATACGATTCAAATTCTTTTTTCAATTCTGGATGATGTTCAATCATTTGCTTTGCACCTACTCCTGGTCTCAATACCAACTGTGAAAGCTTTTGTTTCTGCTGCATTGGTGATGAACCAATCGACTCAAATAAACTGTTCATGGATGATGGTTCAATAGATATTTCATTGAACTTTTTAATCACTTCAGCAACCTCATTACTCTTTTGCATCATCTTCTCATAACGCTCAGTTGACGCTAAACCTAATTCATATCCAATTCCAGTCAACCTCAAGTCGGCATTGTCTTGACGCAATAAAGTCCTGAACTCCGCCCTAGAAGTAAACATCCTATATGGCTCTTCAGTACCTTTCGTAATTAAATCGTCTATAAGTACACCAATATATGCTTCACTCCTTTTCAAGATCAATGGCTCCTTATCGTGCGCCTGGTTGTGGGCATTTATTCCCGCCATCAATCCTTGACAGGCTGCTTCCTCATACCCCGTAGTTCCATTAATTTGTCCCGCAAAAAACAACCCACCCAAATGTTTGGTTTCCAATGAATAATGCAATTGGTGCGGCGGAAAATAATCGTATTCGATAGCATAGCCTGGTCTGAACATTCTGACGTTCTCAAAGCCAGGAATTTTTATAAGTGCTTGATACTGAACATCTTCTGGAAGAGATGTTGAAAATCCATTCAAATAAATCTCTACTGTGTTCCATCCTTCGGGCTCTACAAAGAGCTGGTGGCGTTCACGATCAGCAAATCGGTTTATTTTATCCTCAATACTTGGACAATACCTTGGTCCCGTTCCCTCAATTCTACCGGCAAACATGGGACTCCTATCGAATCCAGTCTTTAATGTATCGTGAACCTCTTGACTGGTATAGGCAATCCAGCAACTTCTTTGCTGTTCAGGCTTAATCTTATCCAAATCCATATAACTGAAGCCCGTCATCTCCTCATCTCCCTTCTGCTCCTCCATTTTGCTGTAATCTAAACTCCTGCCATCTATTCTAGGAGGCGTTCCCGTCTTCAATCTATCGCTCTCAAAGCCTAGTTCTACCAATTGCTCTGTAATGCCATGTGCAGAACGCTCCGCCATCCTTCCTCCTCCAAATGTCTTCTCTCCCACATGTATTACTCCATTCAAGAAGGTTCCATTGGTCAGTACTACAGCCTTTGCCTCAATTTCATTGCCCATGCCAGTAACAACCCCTTTAACTCGGCCATCCTTAACCAACAATCCATGCACCATATCCTGGTAAAAATCCAGGTTAGGCGTATTCTCCAACATCTCTCTCCACTTAGAAGAGAACAACATCCTGTCGCTTTGAGCACGCGGACTCCACATAGCTGGTCCCTTCGACCTGTTCAGCATTCTGAACTGGATCATAGACAGGTCGGTAACAATACCAGAATATCCTCCCAAGGCATCAATTTCTCGCACAATCTGACCTTTTGCAATTCCCCCCATAGCAGGATTACAGCTCATCTGGGCTATGGTCTGCATGTTCATGGTGACCAATAACACGCGACTACCCATATTTGCTGCAGCAGCGGCTGCCTCACAGCCAGCATGACCTGCTCCTACCACTATTACATCGTACTTGGGAAACATGGCGCAAAGATATATAAAGAAGAAGAGGGCGACAAGATTGAAGTAGCCTATACTATGAAATCAAGCATGGTAGATAATGTTCCACGTGGAACAATTTTAGTCTAGTTACAGCCAAATACCTGGACCAGTATTATGCCTTCAGCATCTTTTCGGGGCCTTATTGACAAACCCATGTTTACCAGATTGGGGTTGAGAATGTTCTTTCTATGTCCAGCCGACTCTAACCCTATATCCAACAACAGCATAATTAGAGCCAATAAACCATCATTCTTTCCTGTATAGATGTTCTCAGCCGCGCATTTTGTAACACCTCCCATCTTCATTCTCTGGGGAAATGTCCTTCCCTTGGAATCTACATGGCTAATTTGATTGTCATGTTCAGATAAGTCTGATGCGTGCTCAAGGGAGAGATCTGCTAGCTGTACGGAAAACCTGTATCTGGGCAAGGGAGAAAGAGATGAGAGTTCTCTTTTTAAAGACTCCGACTCCTTTCCCTTTGCTTCTGGAAATGAAGAAAGGAAGGATCCGATTATTTCAGAAGAAAAACGTTTAGGATAAAGTCTAAGGTAGTTTGACCAATAAAAGAACTGCATTTCCTGTTCGGTTAAACCTCTTCCCTTGGTTTGAAGATTAATGTATTCTAGTAACTGTTGGTCTAGCTCGACTGTGGGAGTGAATTTCTTGTCCTGTAAACTAAACTGTGATTGTCCCGCTACCAAAAGCGGTACCACAAACAACAACAAAAGAAAGTGTTTCACGTGGAACATTTAACGAAAATACTTTGCTAGGAGTTTATCTTCCATCTTCCTCATCTCCATTTGGTCTTTTGCTGACTTGTCCTTGTACCCCAAAAGATGTAAGAGACCGTGAAAAACAACCCTGTGTAACTCTTTTGTAGTGGTCGCTTTCATTTGACGTGCATTATCCTTAACCCGATCATAGCTGATATAGAGCTCTGCGCTAACTGGTCCTTTCTTTGACTCAGACAGATCGAACGTGATGATATCGGTGTAGTAATCATGATTCAGGTACTGCTTGTTGATGTTAAGCAGGTAGTCGTCAGAACAGAAAATGATATTTAAAGATGCAATAGGTCTGCCTTCCTTTTGAGCTGTCTTTTGGAGGAAAGACTTGAGCGTATTTCTTTGTTTGAGGACTGAAACCGGTTGTAGAAAAAAGAATTGAACCTCAT
>JBEBDP010000027.1:0-3846 GCA_041156925.1 Bacteroidota bacterium
ACATCAGACGCTCCCCAAACGATGGTCCCTACTTTGCTCCAATGCAAAGCACCTGCACACATCAAACAAGGTTCAACCGTTACATACAAAGTTGCATCCGGAAGATATTTTGATCCCAAAGCATTGAAGGCAGAAGTGAGGGCTATGATCTCTGCATGTGCTGTTGGATCATTCAATTTCTCAACCATATTGTAGCCTCTTGAAATGACCTTATTGTTCATTACAACTATGGCTCCTACTGGCACTTCATCCTCTGCAAAAGCTTTCTCTGCCTCCTTTAAGGCCAACTTCATATAATACTCATGGTTCATACAGAAGACAATTATTCAGCTTTTGAATTAGAAAAGTGATTGATTTTATCTGTCAATTGTTGCAGTGCTTTTTGCATGGAAGTCTCTATTTGTCTGTACAATAAAACTTCAGGAGCTGTGTACACAAAGAAAACATCCATGCCCAACTTCTGTTCCTTTAATATTTTTTTTACTTCAGTGTTATTCAGTCGGTATGCCTCTCTGACCCTGCGTTTGATGAGATTACGATCCACCGCCTTTTTAAAATAACGCGCACCAACTGAAACGCCCATTTGCAGATGAAACGTTTCGGGAGTATTAGTGATTTGAGGTTGAAGTTGAAAATATACCAATAACGATTGAACCTTCATTTTATGCCCCTCAGCAAATAGAAGTCTTATCCTCTTATAACTTTTGAGGCGATCAGTTTTTGACAAAGATTGACGAGGTGCTGACAAGAATGATGGCTTTTAGACAACTAAAATACGTGCAAATATTGACCAATTAGTTATAACAAAAATAGCCCCGGAAAAGATCCAGAGCTATAGTTATGTCCAATAACAGGCGGACCTGATTATTTTAATCTGCTTTCGTCAGAAACGCTAAGTTTCTTGCGTCCTTTCTTTCTTCTGCTAGCAAGAACGGCACGACCATTAGCTGATTCCATACGCTTTCTGAATCCATGTACGGATTTTCTGCGTCTGCGGTGGGGTTGAAATGTACGTTTCATAATATTTTTTATTCCTTTTGTTGTTGAAACAATGACCGGGAGAAGCGGTCGTTACTGTTCAATTGATCACAGGTCACCACACCCGTGTTCTTGTGAAAGGACGGCAAAGTTAACAGTTATTGAGGAAAAAATAAAATAAAGCCGAAAACAAATCTAACTCGCTTAAAACCAGCACTCCTAACACTCAATAAGCTGCTTGGGCAACTATTTCTGTCCCCCAGAAGAGCGTTGCCCCCTTACTGAATGCATCAAGATCTCCAGTACTATAAAAGCTAATACTTTGCTCCTTCGACAACCTATTCTCCATCTCAGGATGCCTTTTTAAATAACTCACCAGGCTTTCAGCTACAATTTCCCCTTGAGCAACCACTTGAATATGGTTAGGCAACATATAGCGAATACGAGGATATAACAAGGGATAGTGGGTACAAGCCAAAAGGATAGTATCAATCTTAGGCGACTGCTCACCGAGCTGTGTAAGGCAATCCAAAATGATGGGATCTGCAACCTCTTGATTGAGGTAATCTCCTGATTCTACCAAAGGTACCCAAGCGGGACAAGCCTGCTGGTGGACATGTACATCAGGAAATGATTTTCCAATTTCAATGAGATAAGATCCTGAATCTACCGTACCCTGAGTGCCTAAAATTCCAATATGATTTGATTCGGTATAATCTCCTATCACCTCAGTAGTTGGTCTAATGACCCCCAACACACGATTTCCTGGCGCTAATGAAGGAAGATCCTTCTGCTGAATGTTTCTCAGTGCTTTTGCAGAGGCTGTGTTGCAGGCAAGAATAACAAGGGGACAACCCTGTTGAAACAACCATTTTACAGCCTCGAGGGTATACTTGTAGACAGTATCAAAATCTTTGGTGCCATAGGGAGCTCTTGCACTATCTCCCAAATAGAGATAATCATAATTGGGCATCAACTTGACAATTTCTTTCAAAACCGTCAAGCCCCCAAGACCTGAATCAAAAATACCAATTGGAGCTCTTTTCATAACTGACAAAAAAAGACCGAAACAAATGTTTCGGTCCCCTTTATTTATTTAGCAGGTGGTTTTGGCGTCCCCCCTTCAAGTTTCTTTTTGATTAGCGGTAATATGTCATCTGCAGCTGGTTGTACAAGCAATGCCTCTTTTCTAAACACATAAGTATAACCATTAGCCTTTGCAACTTCTTCAATCAATTGATTTGCTTTCTGAGCAATTGGAGCCATTAACTCTTCTTGCTTTTGCTGCATTTTTTGCTGATACCCTTGCTCGAAACCTTGCAATTCAACCAACAATTTTTTCATCAATTCTTTCTTCGCATTTTTTGCAGCAGGAGACATCTTGGTTGAATCCATTTTAAACAGGCTATCCTGACGATTCAATTCTTTTAGTGTCTCTGCATATTCAATTTGCAAAGTGCTATCGTACTGAGACATGTCACCAGTTGCTTTTTTATATTCTGGCATCAATTGAACTACTTCATCAATGCTCACATATCCAGTCTTGTTTTGTGCATAAAGGAATGGATTAAAAGCACTAAGTGCGATGATCACCAATCCAAGAGTTAAGGCTTGTTTCATTTCTGTTGTTTATTTGTTTTCGAAAATATGCTTTTTTTTATTTGCCCAATAGTTCTTTCAAAACATCATCACTTCTGTCGAGCTTGGGGTCGGCAAAGATAATGGTTATTCCCTCACTTTTATCCAGTACCAAATCATATTGTCTAGCAACCGCAATCTTCTGAACGGCATTGTAGACCTTGTCCTGAATGGGCTTCACCAACTCCTGTCTTTTTTTGAACAAGTCGCCTTCAAACCCAAATCTTTTCTTTTGTAAGTCCCTGAGTTCCTTCTCCTTGTTAAACAAATCATCCTCACGCTTCTTGAGCAACTCATCACTCAACATTACCCTTTCCGCCTCAAAATTTCTATACAATTGATCCAGCACCACCTGTTTTTCGTCAATTTCTTTTTGCCATTGAACACTGAAGGCATCCAATTTCTTTTGTGCATCCTCATATTCAGGAAGCTTGTTCAAAATATAACGCGTATCAATAACAGCATAGCGCTGTGCTTGAAGCTGCAATGCGAAAAAGCTAGCAACCAGGATGAAGAATAGTTTTTTCATAATGTTATATTATATCAATTGAAAGTTTCACCTTATTCCGGCTCAAATCCAAGCATGAAAGTGAACCTGCTCGCATCTCTTAAACGACCAGTGGCGGTAATTCTATCCAAGCCTATACCATAATCAAAACCAAGCAAACCAAACATAGGCAGGAAGAAACGAACACCCACACCCATTGAACGTCTTAGTCTAAATGGATTCCACTCTTTAAACGAATACCAACCATTGGCTGCTTCATAGAAAGCTAAACCATAAATAGTACTGCTTGGATTGGTTACGAATGGATAGCGCATCTCTAAACTGTACTTGTTGAATATGGTAAAGAAGTTAGACGCGTTTTGTTTATCGGGGTTGATGGTTGGATCTGAATTATCATATACTGGATAACCCCTGTGTGCGATAATGTCATAACCCAATACACCAAAGTTATTGGTTAGACCAGCATCACCCACCTGGAATCTTTCAAATGGCGAGATAGGTACTTTCTGGTTGTATCTTCCAATAAAACCATATTTCGCAGCCATACGCAGCACAAATTGTCTGCTCTTGTCTTCTCCAGCTGGCTTACCAATAGGCACAAACCACTCTGCATTTAAACGCCATTTGTGGTATTCAACCAGTTTAAAAATATCTGTTTTATTGATGCCTCTGATATAGGACCAAGGTGGTGTAAAGGTTCCACTCAACAAGAAATTAGAACC
>JBEBDP010000028.1:0-4426 GCA_041156925.1 Bacteroidota bacterium
TCAATCTTTATTCGATCAATTAAAATAGACACTTGAAGCAAGTCGGAATAATTGTAATAACCTATAACAGGCCTGCTGATATGCTGGCTTTGTTGAAGAATATTGCTACACTCGACAAAAAAGAAGAATTACTCGAAGAAGTAATTGTAGTCAACAATAACTCTTCCTCCGACTATTCAACTGTAGAATTATTTGTAAATGATAACCCCAACCTCCCCATTCAATACATTTTCTCGAAGGAGAATTTAGGTGTAGCCAAAGGCAGGAACTATGCAGTAACTTTTGCAAAAGCACCCCTATTGGTAATGCTGGATGATGATGCTGAATTAGAAAACAGCAATGCATTGGAAGCAATTGCCGATACATTCAAGAACAATGCTGATCTCGCCATTGCATCGTTTAAAGTGAAATATTACAGTACCTTAAACATGCAAGTCAATGCATTCCCGCACAAAAAATTTGAGGAGAAAAAAGATCTTCATTTTTTTGAGACCTATTATTTTGCTGGAGGAGCACATGCAATAAAAAAAGAAGCTATGGATGCTGTTGGCGGCTATCCAGTCGATTTTTTCTATGGCATGGAAGAATATGACCTGAGTTATAAACTATTGGCAAAAGGCTATAAGATTGTCTATACCGACAGCATTGTGATGCTTCACAAAGAATCTCCAGAGGGTAGATCAACTCATAAAGAGAAAATGAAAATGTTATGGTTGAACAAATCGAAAGTAGCCTGGAGATACCTACCTATCCTCTATTTCTATTCAACAACTTTGATGTGGTCATTTGAATACCTGATCAAATCTAAATTTGATATCATAGGTTTTTGTAAAGGCTGGAATTCAGTATTCAGCGAAATCTCAAAAGAAAAAAGAAATCCTTTAAGCGCTTCTACAATAGCATATTTAAAAAAGTTGGAAGCGCGACTTTGGTATTGATTAAACCAGTCGTTTGATTTTCTCTAAATAAAGCTCCATTCCCTTTTTCTTTTGCTCGTCAAATGTATAGGAGATATTTTTCTTGTAATAAGTTTCAAGATCAATGTCAATTAAGCCAATCTCATCAACAACTTGATCAAGACTATTTACACCCAAGCCGACTGCTTCATCAAAGGCTTGGATAAATTCAGCAGGCATATTTTTTTTACTCACCCATACAGCAAATACAAATGGCAGACCTGTCATTTCCTTCCAAGCAGCTGCAAGATCATATCGGTAATTGGTTTTACCATTCAACCGCAATGCCCTATCTCCTATGATGAGAGATGCTGAATCTTCATTAAAATCAAGTAATTCCTGATCATTTACAGCATGAACAAACTCAACTGGCTGTTGATAAAACTCCTTTAATAAGAGCTTGCACAACAAAACGGAAGTCCTGGATTGGTAATCAAGTTTAACCTTTTTCACCTTTTCTATAGGAACATTACTATAAAGACAAACAGATGCAACCTCACCAAGCGCTCCTATGCAATACTTTGAAATAACCTGAAAAGAATCGAGCTGAAGAATGGCTGCTACAGGAAGCAACCCAATGTCAATACGATCCTCTTGGATAGCTTTTACCAGATTGGCAGGATAATCTAATGTTAGCTGAAATGGGTAACCAAAATGCTCCTGATTCAAACCAAATAGCAAAGGTTTGGTATTCAAATAACTTACTGCCCCTATCCTAATTTCCCGTTCCAATGATATTCTTGTAAATTTGCTGCAAGTTACACCAATTGTCGTCAACATGGAACTAAGTTCACTCACTGCAATTTCACCAATAGATGGCCGATATCGTGCTCAAGTAGAAGGATTATCCCCCTATTTTTCTGAATATGGCCTTATACAATATAGACTCAGAGTAGAAACTGAATACTTCATTGCTTTATCCAAGCAGAAGCTGTTTAAACTCGAAAACAGCAGTATCAATAAACTCAAAAAAATATACGAAGAGTTTACCCCAAATACTGCCCTTGAAATCAAGAACCTCGAAAAGGTTACCAACCATGATGTGAAGGCCTTGGAATACTTCATGAAAAAAGAGTTGGATGCATTAGGACTATCAACCTTAAAAGAGTTTGTACACTTTGGTCTCACCTCTCAAGATGTGAACAATACTTCTATCCCGTTACTTTGGAAAGAAGCATTGGAGCAAGTGTATTATCCAGCCTTACTCAACCTAACTATTCAACTTAGGCAGTTTGCAAAAGCATGGGAAAAGATCCCAATGTTGGCAAGAACACATGGTCAGCCTGCATCACCAACAAGATTAGGAAAGGAAATAATGGTCTTCGTAGAACGCCTTGAAAACCAAATTAAATTATTAGAGCAGATACCCTATTCTTGCAAGTTTGGTGGCGCGACTGGCAACTTTAATGCGCATGCCATTGCCTATCCAAAAGTAAATTGGGTGAATTTTGGTAATAAATTCTGTAGCGAAAAATTAGGGCTTCAGCGTCAGCAGTACACAACACAAATTGAACACTACGATTTACTTGCTGCACATTTTGATGGACTCAAACGCATCAATACCATACTAATTGATTTTTCAAGGGATATATGGACATATATCTCTTTGGAATACTTCAGACAAAAAACTAAAAAAGGTGAAGTAGGTTCTTCTGCAATGCCTCATAAAGTGAACCCCATCGATTTTGAAAATGCAGAAGGAAACCTGGGAATTGCCAATGCTTTATTTGAGCACCTTTCTGCAAAGCTTCCTATTTCAAGATTACAACGCGATTTAACGGATTCAACCGTCTTGAGAAACATTGGCGTACCTTTTTCACATTCCATCATTTCTATTAACTCTATTAATAAGGGACTCGGCAAATTGGTGTTGAACGAAGATGCAATTAAAGCAGATCTCGATAAAAATTGGGCCGTTGTAGCTGAAGCAATACAAACCATTTTAAGAAGAGAGCAATACCCTCAGCCATACGAAGCCTTAAAAGAATTGACTAGAGGTAAAACTTCTATTGATAAAAAAGCTATTCACAGCTTTATCAAAAAGCTAAAAGTGAAACCTGCTGTGAAACAAGAGCTTTTAAAAATCACCCCATTCAATTATACTGGCGTTTAATTGAATTATTTGTGTATTTCCGAACTGAAATGGAATTGAATTTCAGGATTGTTGCCAATTTCTGTATTGAGGAACCACTCACTCTGTGCTAAATAGACCAGGTGATTATCCTTGTCAGTTACGATGTTTCCTGTTTTAAAACGAGTAAACTCATCCAATTTGGCTTTGTTCTCAGAGGTCAACCAACATGCTTTGTAAAAAGGAAGTGAGTTGAACTGTACTGATGCACCATATTCCTGCAATAATCTGTACTGAATAACCTCAAACTGAAGATCACCTACACAGCCTATGATTTTTCTGTTGCCATTGTGCTGGGTAAACAATTGCGCAACACCCTCATCAGTCAACTGATTCAACCCCTTCTCCAATTGTTTGGTCTTCATTGGGTCTTTGTTGATCACCTCTTTGAAGATTTCAGGTGAGAAACTAGGAATACCTGAATAGTAATAATCCTCCCCTTCAGTCAACGTATCACCTATCTTAAAGTTTCCTGTATCAAACAAACCAACAACATCACCAGGGTAAGCTTCTTCAATTACATCCTTATCACGTGCCAAGAAACTATAAGGATTACTAAAGCGAACATCTTTATCTAAACGCACGTGATGATAAAATTTATTGCGCTCAAACTTTCCAGAGCAAACTCTTAAAAAGGCAATTCTATCTCTATGCTTAGGATCTAGGTTAGCATGTATCTTGAATACAAAGCCACTGAATTTATCTTCTCCTACTTCTACCAATCTGGTTGTGGTAATGCGACTTCTTGGCTCTGGAGAAATCCTGATGAAGGTGTCAAGTAGTTCACGAACACCAAAATTATTGATGGCACTACCAAAGAAAACTGGTGCTTTCTCCCCTCTTAAGTAGGCATCATTATCAAAATCACCATAAACACCTTCAAACAATTCAACATCTTCCCTCAATTGATCTGCATCTTTCTGACCAACTAATTCATCGAGTACAGTGCTGCTGAGATTATCTACTTTCACACTTTCCTCTACAGAAACCTTCTGGTTGGGTTGAAACAACAAAAGGCTCTTATCGTATAAGTTGTAAACCCCTTTAAAATCTTTACCCATATTGATGGGCCAACTCAAGGGGTGCAATTGAATGCGTAATTCTTTCTCAATTTCATCAAGGAGATCAAAAGGATTCTTGCCATCACGATCGAGCTTGTTGATGAAAACAATTACTGGTGTATCGCGCATGCGACAAACCTCCATTAACTTTCTGGTTTGCTCCTCTACCCCTTTTACACCATCTACAACCAAGATTACACTATCTACGGCAGTAAGGGTTCTATAAGTATCTTCAGCGAAATCCTTGTGACCAGGTGTATCAAGTAGGTTGATCAACA
>JBEBDP010000029.1:0-2659 GCA_041156925.1 Bacteroidota bacterium
AAATCATTTTAACAAGATTAAATCTTTTAAAGTTGATTGTTTAGCTTGCATAAACATTTAATTCTCATAGGTTATGAATAGATACATAAATAAAATCATTGATCATTTTCAATTTGAGAAACTACCAGTTGAAGGAACGTTTTTCAAACAGAGCTATAAATCGCCAACAATGGATGAGCAAAACACTCCGCTTTCAACATCCATGATTGGTATGTACTGTCATTCACCTTTAAGCTTTTCATGCTTTCACCGCCTTACACAGGATGAAGTTTGGCACTTTTATTTTGGTGACCCATTGATTCTTCATTTGTTCTATCCAGATGGCAAAACAGAAGAAATTATCATGGGACATGACTACGAAAAGGGTCAAATAATCCAATATACAGTTCCAGCTGGCGTATGGCAAGCTGGTGCAACAATTGAGCATGGTGCATTTTCTGTTTTTGGATGCACGCTTTCTCCTGGATTTACTTCTAGCTGCTTTTTAGCAGCTTCTAGAAACGAATTGATTAAGCAATTTCCTCACAAAGAAAAAATCATTCAACAATTCACCGTAGATGGAGATGAATTAACGTTGCCAAATGGCTATTGATGTCTTGAGTTCAGTAACTTTGCGCGGCATGCAATCACCTGAAACGCTATACCAAAAAGCCACATCATTTATCACACAACTTTACCAGGAGCTTGACCTTTCTGGTATGGAAGAAAGACTAAATGAAATTAAAATTGAAATTGAGCAATCAGGCACCTATACGCATAGTTTTCAAGAGTTGGAACACGGCGTACGAATTGCATGGAGAAACAGCAACCGATGCATCGGTCGTCTTTATTGGAAATCTCTTATCCTTAATGACAAAAGAAATGTCAGGACTACAAAAGATGTCTTTCATGCACTGGAAGAACATTTAACAATAGCATCAAACAATGGTAAAATCCTACCATTGATTACCGTTTTTCCTCCACAACAACCTAATGGAATAACTCCATTTCGAATCTGGAACAAAAACCTGATTCGCTATGCGGCACATCAAGAAATTGATGGTTCCATCATTGGAGACCCAGAACAACTTTCCTTTACACATCAATGTAAACAACTAGGATGGAAAGGAAACAATTCACCTTTTGATTTACTTCCAATTGTAATACAAGAAAATGAACAAGTACCTCAATGGCACGCACTAAACCCTTCACTAGTGTTAGAAGTAGCAATTGAGCATCCTGAATACAAATGGTTTGCTGATTTACAATTGAAGTGGCATGCTGTTCCACTAATTTCAGATATGGTGCTAGAAGTTGGAGGTATTGAATATCCAGCTGCCCCATTCAATGGATGGTACATGGTGACTGAAATTGGCTCAAGAAATTTAGGGGATGAAAAAAGGTATAATCAACTTCCACTGATTGCTGAGAGATTAGGCTTAAAGCAAGACAAATCAAACCCGTTTTGGAAAGACAAAGCACTTGTTGTGCTAAACGAAGCTGTTCACTATTCCTTTCAAAACGCTGGAGTAACTTTAGCTGATCACCATGCTGCATCTGAACAATTCATGAAGTTTATGCGAAATGAAGAAGCAGAAGGCAGAGCAGTTAAAGCTGATTGGAGTTGGATTGTTCCTCCTCTATCAGGTTCAGCACTAAAAGTATTTCACCAAGAATACGACAATGAAGTGATTACGCCCAACTTCTTCTATAATAACAAGGCATGGGAAAGCAAACCTCAAAAAAGCAAGTGTCCTTTTCATAAGGACAGTCTTCAGTAACTGTGTTGCTAAATTTTAATGTAGCCCAATAATCAAGTAATACAGTGGCATCCCTATTGTGATATTGAAAGGAAAAGTAACACCCAAAGCCATCGGAATATATAAACCAGGATCTGATTTAGGAGCGGCTAAGCGCATAGCTGCTGGAACAGCAATGTAAGATGCACTTGCAGCAAGAATTGAAAAAACAAAACGATTGCCTACATCCTGCGTTATGATATCACTAAAAAAGGCAACAAAACATCCATTTATTAACGGTATAATTATTGCAAATAAGAAAACAAATAGTCCGTGTTGCCTAAATGTTGAAAATCTTTTCGCAGTGATCATCCCCATCTCCAATAAAAAAATAGCGAGAAAACCTTTGAAGATATCATTGGTAAAGGGCTTAATACCTTCAGCCTGACGAGAATCTGAGATTATACCAATGAACAGACTACCCATGATCATCAAAACACTTCCGTTTGAAATTGCATGTTTAATAATGCTGCTAAAATTGACTTCATTATTACGTTCTTTTTCAAATTTTTTGATGAGAATAAACCCCATAATAATAGCAGGAAATTCCATCAATGCCATAACAGCAATCATGTGCCCACCAAAATGGACTGATTGCATTTCGAGAAATGTTGCAGCAGAAACAAAAGTTACTGCACTCACTGAACCATATGATGCAGCTACCGCTCCTGCATTACTAACTCCTACACGATTTTTCATTATAAAAAATGTGTAGAGCGGAATTACTGTAGCGAGTATTGCTCCAAAAATCAAGGAATAGAAAATCTCTGATGTAAACTCACTGTGCTGCAATTCTTGTCCCCCTTTAAAACCAATTGAAAACAACAAGTAAAGAGAAATGAATTTAATGGATGGCGCCGGTATCTCTAAATCACTTTTAA
>JBEBDP010000030.1:0-3749 GCA_041156925.1 Bacteroidota bacterium
CTATTGTAAATCCTTTGAAATCATTACCACCTAATAACAAAGTATCCATCCTATTTTCAAGTGTCCTCCAAATGGAAACAAGCGGTTTGCGTTGTTTATTATTTTTACTGGCAGAGGACTCTATCAATAAAATCTTTCCATTGTCGCTCCAATAGTATTCACTCGTAAATGGAAAGACAATTTGCTTGTTGTTAGAGAAATTCATGAGCACTAAGTCTGAACCTTCTTGAATAATTTGAGCACTAGGCTCATCTCCTTCAGCATCTAACATCAGTTCATCTTCTAAAAATGAGGCATCATCTTGTTCACCCTTTGCACTTAGTTTTCTTTTTTGTTTTTTATCAGGTTGGTGTTCAATGATTATTGGTGGTTGAACCTTTGCGGAATCAGTCTTTATTTTTACTGAATCTTTAGGTTGAACTTTTACAAGAGAATCGACCGATTTTTTCGTTTTCAAAAAAGCCAAGAAACCAGCTGCATCTTTAGGTAATTTGTAAGAGGCGATATCTGCAATTTTATCTACGCTTTTAGCAGCAAGATTGAAAATCGCCAATGAATCTTTGGGTTGGTCCTCTGGCTTTTTTTTCTTGATTTTAGCATTTCTTGTATCGAGGTATGTAGGCTTGATTTTGAATACCAAGTACAAATTATCTTCTGTAAAGGCGAGATTATAGCCTCTTGAAAAGACTTGTGTATAAGAGGAATCAGTTCTTTGTACTACCAACATACCATCACCTTCCTGTACATCTATAGTGTATGCCACCCATTGACCGTCTGCAGAAATCCTTCTTTCTCCAATCGACTGCCAACCGTCATATACAGTATGATCTAGCACTTTCTTTTGTGCAAATGTGAAAAGTGCTACAAAAAGAACAGAGAATAGCAATAAGATCCGCTTCATGAAAATGATTTTGATGAAAATAATAAATTGTAACTGATTTCTATCTTAATGTATAGAATCAATTTCCCCTTGTTTTCCATACCCGGGCACTTTGCAGAACAACGGTTAAAAAGATGATAAATAACCCAACGTAAAAAGAAAGTCCCAGTTCCATGTGCTCCTTGTAAATAACAAACGCCAGAACAATACCATAAACAGGCTCAAGGTTATAACTTAGGTTGACAGTGAAGGGTGATATTTTTTTTAGTGCTCGAATGGAAAGATTAAAAGCTAATACTGTACATAATAAACTCAAGACCATTAACCAAACAAAGTCTGATAAGTCAGGAATAAAACTAGAAAATGAAATAAATTGAAAATAAAAAGGCAAAATAAAATTGAGTGATAACCAACCTCCCCCTAATTCATAAAAAGTAATGACTTGCGCATCATGTTTATCTACATATTTTTTGTTGATAATTGTAAAGGTAGCTGCCAAAATAGAAGAAATGATTCCATATAAAATTCCCAATCGGTAACCCTGATCAAAATGAAAAATTAGATAAACCCCTAGCATAACCATCAGACCCAGAAGCACCTCTATCAAATCCATTTTCCTTTTTGAAATCCAGGGATCTAGAAATGACGAAAAGAATCCCATTGTAGAAAAACAAACCAAGGACACTGATACATTAGCATACTTTACACTACCATAAAAAAACACCCAATGCAAGGCTACAATAGCACCAACGCCTATCAGTGGTAGTGCTTGTCGCCATGGAAGGAATTTTATTTTTTTTGTAAACAGCGATAATGCCAATAAAAAAACTGCTGAAAAAAACATTCTGTACCACACAAGTAAGCCTTCGTTCATTGTAATTAAACGGCCTAAAACACCTGTAAAGCCAGCTAAGAATATTGCTATGTGCAATTGAAGGAAGGCTTTTTTCATATCCTTAAGGAGTTTAGTTGTTCTTTACTCGCTTTAGATATTTACCCAAGAGGAATTGCTTTTGTAAAGTTAAAACCCCCCGTATGCCTTCTTTGATTATCCCTTTTGTCATTTTAGAAGCACCAAATGCCCTGTCTTTAAAAACAATAGGCACTTCTATTATTTTGAATCCCAGTTTCCACGCAGCGAATTTCATTTCAATTTGAAAGGCATAACCAATCGACTTGATTTCAGATAATTTCATGGATGCCAATACTTCTTTCTTATAGCACACAAAACCCGCCGTTGGATCTTGAACAGGAATCCAAGTAATTACTCTGCTGTACAAAGCTCCTCCCATTGAAATAATCTTTCTCGACAAAGGCCAGTTTTCTAGTTCACCACCCTTAACATACCTAGATCCTACAGCTACATCTGCCCCGTCCTTATAACAGGCATCAAATAGTCTATTTAGATCATGAGGATCATGGGAGAAATCGGCGTCCATTTCAAAGATAAAATCATATTGATGGTCAAGCGCCCATTGAAATCCAGTTATGTAAGCAGTTCCTAAACCAAGTTTACCTGGACGCTGAATCAAAAATAGACGGTCTTGATTTTGAACTTGAATTTGTTTTACGATATCAGCGGTACCATCTGGAGAGTTATCATCAATGATCAAGACGTGAAAACCTTGATGAAGATCAAATATGGCTTTGAGAATATGCTCAGCATTTTCTCTCTCCTTGTAGGTTGGTATGATGACTAATTTTTTCAACTACTAAACTGACCGAATGGGTTTTATTTCTTGTTTTTAAGCATGGTTCGGTTGAAAATCTCGGTCAGCTTTAATTTGGTATGCAAAGCAAACTCACTCTTCATTACCCAGTCGTAATAGGTTGGCTCGGACTTCAAAACATCTTCAACAGCCTTACCCTTGTGTTTTCCGAAATTAAATATTTCTCTGCCATTTTCCATAGACATCCTTCTGGCAAAATCAACAATTTCTTCTACGCCAATGTACTTTACAACAGTATCAAGGGTATTGCCCAACTGAGGATAACGAGCAACTTGGGCAGAAAAGACCTCCCATGTGGCATTGATATCAGCTTCTGCACTATGAGCATTTGAAAGGTCTTTATCACAATAGAATTTATAGGCGGCTGAAAGTGTTCTAGGCTCAAGTAAATGGTAAATTTTTTGGACATCTACCAATTTTTTACCCTGAATATCAAAATCGAGGCCCGCTCTTAAAAACTCTTCTGCAATCAAAGGCCAATCAAACTTATTGGAATTGTATCCACCCAAATCTGCACCATCCAAAAATTGTCTGATTTCATTGGCTATTTCACGGAATTTAGGTGCGTCTTTTACCATTTCATTGGTAATACCGTGTATTTCAGCAACCTCAGCAGGTATGGTCATCTCTGGATTGACCAGCTTTCTTTTCATTTGTCTGGTACCATCAGGCTGGATCTTTAACATGGCTATTTCCACCACACGATCAGTAACAAGGTTCAAGCCGGTTGTCTCTAAATCTAAAAAAACAATGGGTCTTTGGAGCTGAATATTCATAATTGCTATTCTCAAGGCACAAGATAAGCTGAAAATGAATAAATTCTGGCCGTTTTTTATGCTTCGAATGGTTGTTTTAAAATGTGAGCAATGCGTTAAAAAACGCATTAGCAGAAAAAAAGGCAGTTTCTGATGGTAAAAACCAATTATTTCAGTTTTATATTTGATGATCAAACCAAACCAATGAAAAAGAAGATCTATTTAATTCTCTTTTTAGCTGTAGTAGCATTTGCAAGTTCCTGCACAACTAGTCGCGGTACCGCTGGCGGAGGTTGTTCAATGAATAGAAATTTAGTGGGTTATAATTAATCGGAATAGATTCAACAGAAAAGGGGCATTGCCCCTTTTTTTATTTATTTGCAA
>JBEBDP010000031.1:0-4585 GCA_041156925.1 Bacteroidota bacterium
CAGCAGCACCTGGTGTTATTGTAGTTGATGATCCTTCAACACAACAATATCCAATGCCAAAAGATGCACATGAGCGTGATGAAGTATTTGTTGGAAGAATCAGAAGAGATGAGACCCAACCCAAATCTTTAAACATGTGGATCGTGAGCGATAACCTGCGCAAAGGTGCAGCAACCAACGCGGTTCAAATTGCAGAGTATTTGATAGGTAAGGGGTTGATTGGGTAAAGACTTAAAACTGTTAGCCGTTAATTGTTAACGGTTAACAGTTTAATAAATTCATCTTCACTCAATATATTGATTGATGCAATCTTCTTGGCCTTTTCCAATTTAGAACCTGCATCTTCTCCTACAACGAGGTAGTCGAGTTTTGAACTCACACCAGATAATATTTTTCCGCCTTGTGCTTCAACCATTGCTTCTGCTTCAGCACGTTTGAGTTTGAACAGTGTGCCGGTAAATAGAAATGATTTACCAGATAAGTTTCCGTCGGTTATTTTTTCTTGCTTAATACTGTTCAGTTGGAGCCCCAATGCTTCCAATTCTCGCAACATGTTCACATTGCTTTCCTGATGGAAATATTGATAGATGCTCTCAGCCACTTTCACTCCAACGTCTTCTATATTTTGTAATTCCTCTTTTTCTTTTTTACTGAGGTCTAGCAAGTGATCTACAGCTTGTGCCAATGTTTTTGCGGTAGTTTCACCTACATAGCGGATGCCTAGTGCATTGATCAATCTGTAAAGTGGTTGTGATTTAGATTTTTCAATTGCTTCTTGAAGGTTGGTGATTGATTTTGCACCAAAGCCTTCCATGGTTTTTAATTCCTCATAAGGCAGGTTATACATAGCTGGGATATTGGGTAACCATCCCAGTCCGTGAAATTTTCGAATATTGGCTTCGCCCAAACCGCGAATGTCCATTGCATCTTTGCTGGTGAAGTGAATCATTCTCTCAACCACTTGTGCATCACAAAGATCATTTGGGCATCTCCATACGGCTTCGTCCGTTGTTTTTGTTAGTTCTGTTTGACAAACCGGACAACTTGTTGGAAAGGCAATGGGTTGCTCAGAGCCATCACGTAATTCTGGAAAAGATTTTACAATGTAAGGAATAACATCGCCTGCTCTTTCAACCAGCAAGGTATCGCCCAGCATGATGTCTTTCTCCTTGATGAAATCTTGGTTGTGTAAGGAGATAGAAGAAACAGTTACACCACCAATTGGTACAGGTTGAATTTTTGCTACGGGAGTGATGCTTCCAGTTCGGCCAATTTGAAAATCGACTTGTAATAATTTACTTGAAGCCTGACGCGCTTTGAATTTATAAGCAATGGCCCAACGTGGATGGTGGGTGGTCATGCCCAGTTTATCTTGTAATTGAAATGGATTGACTTTAATAACCAGTCCATCAATCTCATAAGGCAAGTCATCTCTTTTTTCTTCAAATGATTTACAAAATGCAATCACTTGTTGAATGCCTTTAAAAGTTTGTTTTTCATGAACAGGACTTCTGAATCCAAGTTCCCATAACATCTTCAAAGTATCTGAATGGGTATGAACACTAGATTGACCTGTTGTTTGTCCGGTAAAAGCAAGTTGATAAATGAATGCCTCGAGGTTGCGTTTTCCTACTTGTTTGGCATCTTTTAAACGCAATGCTCCTGATGCTGCGTTTCTTGGATTGGCGAGAGGAGGCAGATTTTGTTCTAGCAATTGTTCGTTGTAGGATTTGAAGTTGGTTTTGTTCATCAAAACTTCCCCTCTGATTTCTGCTTGCTGAATACCATATGCAGAAAATTTTGCAGATAGTGGGATAGATTTGATTTGTTTGAGGTTGAGTGTGATGTCTTCTCCTGCAATACCATCGCCTCTTGTAGCTCCTCTTACCAATACATCATCTTCATAAAGTAAAGAGATACTTGCACCATCAAATTTTGGTTCAACACAATATTCTATTTCATCTAACCCGGAGAGTTCTCTTGCTTTGCGGTCCCAATCCAACAAATCTTCGCCATCATAAGAGTTTTCTAAGGATAGCATAGGGACGAGATGCTGAACTGTATTGAATTGTTTGGTGAATCCTGGTCCCACTCTTTGTGTTGGGGAATCTATGGTCACTAATTCAGGATGTTTTTGTTCTACTTTTTCAAGCGACTTGTACAGTTGGTCAAATTCGAAATCAGCCACCAATGGGTCATTCATCACATAATAGCGTTGCTCATGAAATTGAATAAGCTCCCTCAACACCTTGATGTTCTGAACCAAAAATTCCTCATCTTGTGCCTTAGAAATGAATAACTTGCTCTTTTCCTGTAAATCCTTGATTTCTCCTGTAGAATACATGCGATTGACTTGAAGGTAAAAGTAGAATAATAGATTTTCTTTTGTGAATACTGATTTGAAATTATTTTTGCGGGATTCTTATTAACCTTGCAGCCATATGAGTGAATTGCTTAAGCCGAATATCAATACTTCTTCCATGCAGATGAAAGCAAATTTTCAATTTGCCCATTCTGTTGATTGTGTCATCTTTGGATATGATGGCGGAGTTTTGAAAGTTTTATTGATTGAAAGCGATCTTCCTCAATACAAAGGACAATGGTCATTGCTTGGTGATTTGTTAAGACCGGATGAAGATTTGGACGAAGCATCCTATCGGGTGTTGAGAGAAAGGACTGGATTGACCGATATGTTTCTTGAGCAAGTAAAAACTTTTGGATCGGTAGAGAGACATCCATCCGGACGAGTAATAACTACCGCCTATCTGGCATTGGTCAATATAAAAGACCATCAGTTCAAAACAATGGGAAATGCATTGAGCTGGCATGCGGTTTCTTCCCTTAAGTCTATGGCATTTGATCACAAGCAGATCTTAGATACTTGCTTAGGCGTATTACAAAGGAAAATTCAAGAAGAGCCTATCATCTTTAATTTACTAGAGAAAAGATTCTCGCTAAGAGATCTTCAATTGCTGTTTGAACAGATTTTGGGAATTGAGTTCGACAGAAGAAACTTCCGAAAAAAACTATTTACAACTGGTTTGCTAACGGATGTTGGTGAAATGGAAAAGAATGTGAAGCATAGACCTGGTAAGTTGTATACTTTTAATCAGGAAGCGTATGAGCAAATCAAAAGGAAGAGTTTCGTTGGTATTCAGTTCTAATTAAATAGAACCTCCTTCTACCAGTTTTGATTCTATGACATCCATTTTCTTGGTGATGCCTTTTTCGAGTACTTCCATGAAAGTTTTCATTGCTTTTTTACCAAGGACGGCTCCACTGGTTTCTATATAAGTGATCTCTGGATTGCAGATCTTTGGAATGAATCCATTGCTTACCGCCAATACACCAATGTCTTTGGGTATTTTCAGCCCTTTCTTATTAATTGCCATTATGGTACCTGTAAGAATTTCATCACTCATGCAAAAAATCAAGTCCGGTTTTGATTTGTTGCTGAGCGCATCAAGTGTTGCTTGCATGGCTTCTTCCGTATTGTTGGCTGTTGCAGTTGCAATTTCTACAAACGGAGATAATTTCTTCAGTTCGTCTACCAGTCCCTGCTTTCTTTTTCTGGTGATAGAAATATTAGGGTTACCAAAAAGAGCAAATACCTTCTTTTTCTTTTTATCGAAGATGGTTCTTGCTGCAAGTTTACCAACTTCACGGTCAGCAAGACAAACTTTTACATAATGGTTGTCTTCTGGTACTTTGTCGAAGAATACAATTGGTATACCAGAGGATTTTATTCTATCGAAAGTTGCCATATCCCTGGTTTCTGAAGTAAGGGCTACAAAAATTCCTGCAACACGATTGAGTTTACAGAGTTTTAGGTTTGCTTCTTCAACTGCAGCATCATTGGCTGATTGGAGGATAATCAAACTATATCCTTTTTTTCTCGCCTCTTGCTCAACGGCTGCTACAAAGGAGTGGTAGAAGTAATTTGATATCTCTGGAACAATTAATCCGATTACCTTGCTTTCGTTGGTCCGGAGGTAAACAGCAAATGCATTTGGCTCATAGTCCATCAGATCTGCCAACTCTCTCACTTTTTTCTTGGTTTCATTTGAAATATCTGGATGATCTTTCAACGCCCTAGAAACAGTCGATATGCTGATACCCAGCATAGAAGCAATATTTTTTAATGTTGCTTTTGTGTTCATTATTTTGATTTATTAACCGAAAACATTTTCGCAAACCTTTGCAATATAAGAAATAGAAAATTCCCTCAAATTTTAAATTTTTCAAAGCAGCAATTTTTCATTGTCTGTTGTCTTAGGGGAGCTGGTTAGCGCAGCATAAATATAAGTTATTGAAATTCAATATTTTATATTTTATATTGCCCTCAACCTTCCTTTTTGTTTAATTGGATTGATTTTTTCTGGGAGAGTAACTCAACAGAGAAAGTTTATAAAAAATTAAACGAGAATGTTTGGATATGTAAAAAATACATATTTTGCAAGACTAAAACTTTTAAACCACTGTATATGACCCCAAAACGTTTACTCAAAGCAATGTTGCTTCCTGTAGTAATGCTTTTTGCATTTCAGGTTGCTGTTGCGCAGAACAAAACAGTTTCTGGTAAGGT
>JBEBDP010000032.1:0-5098 GCA_041156925.1 Bacteroidota bacterium
AACCCACATGTAAGAACTCATCTAGAAGAAGAAATGTGGCTAACAGCAAAAGCAAACGGCTTCGAGGGAGAAAGAAGTTGGGATTTTTTTCCACCCTCTTTTTCAAAACCTTCGCCACCTAGTAGAGAAATCATGATGAAAGAAATAAATCGTTTAAACTGTGATCTCATTTTCACTATTACACTCACAGATAAAAAAAGTGAAACAAGGTATGTGCCAGGATCACTTGGACTATATGGGCCATTCCCTGGATATGGATTACAATTCAGAGGATTTTATTCCTATTGGTATCCTTATGCTTATGACCCAGGCTACTACGTTACAGATAAAACCTACTTTATGGAAGGAAATTTATTTGATACTAAAACAGAAACATTGATTTGGTCGATTCAGACCAAATCAATCAACCCAGGATCAGTTGAAAGATTCAGTAAAGAAATAATTGAAACAATGTTTTCTAAATCAGTAGCCGATTTAAGAAATCGTCAACAACCAAAATAAATTAAACGCCAAAGATATCTTTCCAAGCAAGCATCCCACCCACCACATTGGTTACATTGGTGAAGCCCATCGTCTCTAGTATAAGAGCAGCTTGACCACTTCTGTTTCCACTTCTGCAATAGAGATAAACTTCTTCATCTTTAAGGTGATCAATTTTTTCGGTATCACCCATTCTAATATCACCTAAGGGTAATAAAATACCACCAATATTGAATTCGTCGTGTTCAAATGACTCTCTTACGTCTACAAGATGAACCTTCTCACCATTTTGTAGCTTTTGGTTTAATTCAGCAACTTGTATTGTTTGCATGTGTTGAAATTTATAGTAAAATTAATTTATTGATTTTTGATTTGAAGAGAATCAGTTCTCTTTTCTGGTTTTACCGCTGTCACTCGTATATCCATAAGCTGACCAGGTCTGATCATGTTTACATTTAGTTGATCATCAAAAGGATTAGGATTCTGCCAATAAATAAAGCCTAAAGTAGTATCTACCAGTCCTTCATCCAATAAAATAACACCAGGTGTAATACCATTTAATTCCATAACCAGTTTGGCTTCAGGATAAGTCAGTCCAAATAAATCTGGTACAGGTACAGCAGCACCTCCTAAACCAGAACCAATAACCAAATCAATTTTAGAACCCATACGAATGGGTGAACCAGGTTTTATTTGAATGCCTTCAGAAAGTTGATCCTTAACGGCATTCTTTGCGATATCAGGTATAAAGGTGGTATCACCCATTTTTAGGCCCAACGACCTGAGTTCAAGTAAGGCATTTCTAAAACTCATCCCAATTAAATTAGGCATGTTAATTGTGGGTGGTACTGTACAATTGACGGTTAGATAAATTATCCTGTTGACCTTTACCGTTGCCTCTGGCTCAGGAAATTGCTTGATGATAGCATTAGGGGGAATGCTATCAACATAAATAGAATCCTGAATAACCACCTCAAAGCCTTGATTTTCCAACTCTTCTTGAACAGACACATAATTCTTTCCTTTTACTTCAGGAACAACCAAGTAGTCGCCATGGTTGGTGATTCTATTCAACATGAAAAGAAAAACCAAGATCAAGAAAAAAGAAGACCCAATGCCAAAAAGTATGTTTTGCCATAAAGGTCTTCTGGTGATGAATTCAAAATTCATTTGTTATTTTTTTACAGCTTCAAGTGCTTCTTCAATTAACATTGTATAGAAGTCGGTTAAACTCACCCCCATTGCTGCCACTTGCTGTGGAACAATACTCGCAGCACTTTGTCCGGGTACTGTATTGATCTCAAGCAGATAAGGCATCTTATCAGCATCATTAAATATAAAATCCATTCTTACCACACCCCTACAATTAAAAACTGTATATATACCAGCTGCTGCCTTTCTGACTTTATCCGAAGTATCTTGGCTGCATTCAGCAGGTGTAACCTCCCGGGATTTTCCTTGGTATTTGGCTTCAAAATCAAAAAATTCATTCTCAGTAATCACCTCTGTAAATGGTAAAGTAATTACTGCTCCTTTAGATTTGAATACGCCAATTGTAAATTCCCTACCTGCTATGTACTCTTCGATCAATACTTGATCATCTTCTTTAAAGGCTTTCTCAATTGCAGTAGCAAGCTCTTCTTTTACATTAACCCTGCTCATTCCTATACTTGATCCTCCATTATTGGGTTTCACAAATACGGGAAATTTTAAACTCCAGTTAGAAGCATCTTCTAACTTAAAATTTGATTTAAAAATATGGATAGACTTTGCAACATGAAATCCTGAAGCACCAGCTACTGCAGTTGTATACCGCTTATTAAAAGTGATAGCAGAAGAAGTAGCATCACAAGACGTATAGGGAAGATTAAGTAAATCAAAATAACCCTGTAGTTTACCATCTTCACCAGGAGTACCATGAATACCAATAAATACTGCATCAAATTTGATCGACTTGCCATTTATTTCAAGGGTAAAATCATCGCGTTTGACTGGTATTTTTTCACCTGAACTTGTTGGATGAAACCAAGCTTCTGGCGTAATATCAATACGATAAATTTCAAACTTGGAGGCATCAAGATTATTCTCGATAGTTATAGCACTCTTGTAAGAAATGACCGCTTCTGAGGAATATCCACCAGTGACAAATGCAATAATGGGCTTATTCATGTTGGTTGTTTGAATAGTTTTAGTACTACAAATATATAAAAAAGGTGAGGGCCATTAGGAGACCCTCACCTTTTTAACAAACAAGTAATTATTTAGAGATGGAGCTTTTCTTTCTTCTGTAACAATTCTTCTACTGTCTCCTTGTAAAGTTCATCTGGAACACAACAATCAACCGGACAAACTGCGGCACATTGAGGCTCTTCATGGAAACCCTGGCACTCAGTACACTTATTTGGCGTGATGTAATAAGTATCATTACTAATTGGAGAATTTTTGGCAGCAGCATCAATCTGATTGCCATCCATCAAGGTAAATGCACCTTTTACTGAAGTACCATCTGCTAGCGCCCATTCTACTCCACCTTCATAGATGGCATTATTTGGACATTCAGGTTCACAAGCTCCGCAATTGATACATTCATCTGTAATCTTGATAGCCATAATAAATATGTTTTTTAAGGTTGAATTTGAGAGTATTTTTGCATTCCAATCTATCGTAAAGGTAAACCAATGATTGGAAAATTAGAAAATGAATTTACACACAAGAATTGACCTTTTAAATGGTTTAGGGGACTACCTCCTTGAGGAGAATGAGGAGCTTAAAACAGTTCAACACAGCGCATGGGTTGAGAACAAATGGTTTATTCCTGATTACGTCTCTTTATCAGGAAAATCAATAGCTAAAGAGATGCTACAATCCAACATCCTCGAAAATGTTGCTCAACAGTACCGGATACCAGATCAGCAAAAACAGGTTAGGACGATTGGACTGGTCATGGCTGGAAATATTCCTTTTGTTGGACTGCAAGACATGATCTGTGTTTTCTTGTCGGGACATAAACTGAAAATCAAAGTTTCCTCCAAGGATACCCTACTGGTTAAACATCTTGTTCAATATTTAACCTCATTAAATCCAGAGGTTGCCGAATGGATTACCATTCAGGAAATGCTAAAGGACTGTGATGCATACATAGCCACAGGCAGCGATAACAGCGCTAGGTATTTTGAATATTATTTCAGCAAATACCCACATATCATCAGAAAAAACCGGACATCTGTTGCAGTTTTGGATGGCACTGAAACAAGGGAAGATCTAGAAAGCCTATCAGATGATATCCAATTGTATTTTGGGTTGGGCTGCAGAAATGTTACCCAAATTTGGGTTCCTGAAGAATACGATTTCGTTCCTTTATTGGGGGCTCTCAGAAAATATGACCACTATAAAGACCACGACAAATACAAAAATAATTTCGACTACCAATTGACCATTGCTATTATGAACAACAGGTTCTACATGAGCAACGATTCAATTGTTTTGTTGGAAAACGAAAGTCCTTTCTCCCCTATATCGCAGTTGCATTATCAGTTCTATACCAATCGAGATGATGTAAAAAAACAGCTTGATGAAACCAAGATTCAGTGTTTTGTTGGCAAAGGTTTTATCCCCTTCGGTAAGGCTCAGCAGCCAAGTTTATTAGATTTTCCAGATGGCGTTGACACCCTGGATTTCCTAGAAAAACTGACATAATTGTGTCAAAATTTCACAATTCTAGCCTGACCTAAAATCCAGCCGCCTAAGAAATTGTTAAATAGGCCGACTGGTAGGCTGAAATTCAGTCATGTTTGCTTATTTGCATGCATCGGCATTATTTTTGACCTAATTCAGCAATTCAAATAAAAAAAAGAACCATGAACATCAAGCAAACACTAACAGTAGTTTTGATTAGCGCAGTTACCAGTACGGCGGCAATGTTTGGTTATGATTCTTTCATCCGTAAACCTAACGCTATCCAAGAGTACAATGGTAAATTGCCAGCCAGTTATGCTGGTTTTTATGACAGCAACAACAATGTACCAGGTCAGCCTGTAGATTTTCAACCCGCTTCCCAAGCAGGAGTTCCTGCAGTGGTTCACATCACAACAACCATTGGATCGAGCCAGGCCAATAACAATCTTCCTAAAACGAGAAGAAGTCCATTTAGCGACTTCTTTGGAGAGGATTTCTTTGAAGACTTCTTTGGAGGTCCGCAAATGAGAAGTATGCCTCAACGTGCTAGTGGTTCTGGTGTTATCATCAGTGAAGACGGCTACATTGTAACCAACAACCACGTGATTGAAGAAGCGGATGAGATCAAAGTCACACTCAACAACAAAAAACAATACAAAGCCAAATTAATTGGAACAGACCCCAGCAGTGATTTGGCGTTGATCAAAATAGAGGAAAAGGGACTTAACTTTTTATTGTACGGAAATTCCGATAACATTAAAGTAGGACAATGGGTATTGGCTGTAGGTTATCCGCTTAACCTTGAAACAACTGTAACAGCAGGTATTGTAAGTGCAAAAGCAAGAACACTTGGACTTAATCAAAGAAAAAGCAATAGTCCAATTGAATCCTTCATCCAAACAGATGCTGCTGTTAACCAAGGTAATTCTGGAGGTGCATTGAT
>JBEBDP010000033.1:0-8717 GCA_041156925.1 Bacteroidota bacterium
GTTTGATGTGTTTATATGTTTTTTGTAATGGTAACCAAGAACAATATGAACATTTGAAACCTAGCGCCCAAGCACTTGGCTCAGCCTTTCAGAAAGTCAATTTTTTGCGTGATGTGAGTGCCGACTACCAACAACTGAATAGGGTTTACTTCCCTGGTGTTGATTTCAATGCATTCACTCCTGAGATGAAACAAAGTATTGAGCAGGATATTGAAAAAGATTTCAGAGATGCGTATGCTGGTATCATACAACTTCCACTCAAAGCTAGATTTGGTGTATACTTAGCCTATAAATATTACTTGAGTCTATTCAAGAAAATCAAGGCTGTTCAACCACAAAGAATATTAGAAGAGCGTATTCGCATTCCCAATTACCACAAAGCATGGGTTGCTGCAAAAGCGATGGTGAGAACCCAACTCAATATGCTTTAAATATCTCCTCCATTACTTTCCCTCTTACATTCAGGTCTCCAAATGTATTGCTCGCTGTTGGGTGAACCCTGTTGGCTAATAAAACAAACACAATTCCTTTTTCAGGATCAGCCCATGCACATGTACCTGTAAATCCTGTATGTCCAAATGCTAACGCGGAAGTATTTAAAGTTGGATAGGCAACAGCTCGTTTAGCATTATCTTTTTCCGCCTTATCAAATCCCAATCCCCTTCTACTAATATCACTTTGATAGGTGGTAAACATTTTTACTGTATTACTTGAGATATATCTTTTACCATTTATTATTCCTCCATTCATCACCATTTCCATTAGAATACCAATTTCATATGCATTGCTGAACAAGCCAGCATGACCTGCAATTCCACCAAACATTGCTGCACCTGGATCATGAACATAGCCTCTAACTAATCTTTGTCTGAAATAAGGGTCTTGTTCCGTTGGTGCAATTGTTGCTTTATCTATTGATGTGGTTGGATTAAAGCCTGTGCTTCTTAAACCAAGTGGTCTGTAGAAATATTTAGCAGCATATTGGTCGATGCTCAATCCACTCACAGATTTCACCACCTCTCCCAACAAAATAAAATCATTGTCGCTGTATACATATTGCCTTTTCGCATCTACCGGTGAAAGCAAAATGCGTTTGTACATGGTATCAACCCAATCTGATCTCATGTACAATGAATCGTCAACTTTTACACCATAGGTATTATCTGCTTTTTTACTAAAATAACCTGGCAATGCTTTCATGGTAATGCTGTCGGCAATTTCTTTGTAGAAAGGAATCCATGACTTCAATCCTGCTTGATGCAATAAAATATCTTTGATGATCAAGTTTTCTTTATCACTACCTTTTACACATGGTAAATAATTACCAAGTGGTTGATTGATGTTGATTTTTTCTTCATCAACTAATTTCATGACCGATAAAGTAGTTGCACAAATTTTTGTCACAGAAGCCATATCATAAACCGTCTCTATGCCAGCAGGAGTTCCATTCTTGTAGCTAGTTCTTCCATAGGTTTTTTGGGCAACAACTTTTCCATTTTTAAAAGCCATCAATACCATTCCTGGTGCTGCTTTTTTTGCAAGCGCATCGTTAATGATTGAATCAACTTTGGAAAGAGTGGCATCTTGTTTTGTATCGGGTGCAGTTGGTGTTGTTGTTATAGAAAAACCAGATCCTGCGGGCATAGTGGGACAAACACTCACGGGTAACCGACCTTCAGGTGATTGTTGACCAAGCATCATATTTGCTGCAACACGATGTGTAATGGGGTCATCATCATAACAAGCGATGATGTTCTTGCTTTCACAAAAACTTTTAGCTGCATAAGGATTCCCGAAAATGAAGATATTGGTAGGTAAACTTTTGCTGAGTTTGTTTACCAATCCAATTGCAGCCTTACTCATGTTGAAATTATTGGCAGGATACCTAGGAAGCTCATGAATGGCGACAATTATTTTTTCGTAACGAGTATTTATAAATTGAAATAGACTATCTGCTTCTGCTTGCGACTTTCCATGGTCAAACAAAAACACATCTGCATTGTAATTCTTTCGCATTTCAAAGCTGAAGGCAGTCGATTTGTTTTTAGCTATATCAATTAATGCATACCGCCCCAATTTATTTGCAGCCAACGGAAATGAATTTGGATCTTCGTACTTCGCTAGGGTAATTGCTTTCTCGGCGACTAACTGCTTTATTGCATTACTTTTTTCATTTAACCTTGCAGTTAAACCTTCTGTGGGCACAGACTTCCAGTTAGATAAACCAGTTTCATATTTGGTTTCCAGCACTTTCATTACATGTGCATCAATTTGTTCCCAACTGATTCTTTTTGCTGCAATTGCTTCTTTTGTTTTGGCAATAACAGTAGAAACTTCACCAGGCAAACACATCATGTCAACACCAGCGATGATTGCCTCTACTCCAGCTGCACCATTGGGATAGGCATCTGTTACACCTTTCATTTCCAAGGCATCTGTAAAAACAATTCCTTTAAAGCCCAACTCATTTTTCAAAAGCCCCGTAATAGCTTTTTCAGATACTGAACTCCCTCTATTAGGGGTGCTATCAATTACTGGGATAAACAAATGACCTACCATTGCACTACCTACTCCCGCATCAAAAAGTTTTTTGAAGGGGTAGAGTTCAAGTTCATCAAGTTGTTTTCTAGATTTACTGATTTGAGGAAGAGCCAAGTGGGAATCTACATCAACATCTCCGTGTCCGGGAAAATGTTTGCCACTTCCCATTATGCCGCCATCTTTCATACCCAACATGTACTGAATAGCCATGTTGGCGACTTTATCTTTGTTCTCTCCAAACGAACGATCATTGATGACTGGGTTATTGGGGTTGTTGTTTACATCCGCAACTGGGGCAAAATTGATTTGAATTCCCATTTGTTTACATTGCTCTGCCACCCATTGTCCGTATGTATACACAATACTGCTATCCCGCATAGCCCCCAACATCATCATTTTAGGAAGGTTAGCCACACTGTCCAAACGCATACCAACACCCGTCTCGCCATCAATTGCAATCAGTATAGGGGTCTTGGCTATAGATTGATAATAATTGACAAGATTCGCTTGTTTCACAGGCGCACCTTGAAAAAGGCAAATACCGCCTATGTTGTATTTTTTGATGTCGCGCTCAACAGTTGAGTCGTAAAAACTAATTTTTCTTGTCCTGAGGTCGATTGATGACAACCTCACCATGATCAATTGTGCAATTTTCTGCTCCTCATTCAATGATTTCAGCACACTATCTGCCCATTGAGTAGCATTTTGCGCAAAACTTACAGATCCCATCAGTAAAAAGAGATACAACAGTGTTGTTTTTCTCGCGATCATACGGCGTCTATTTGTTATTTTTGAAGTTATGAAATTTGTTTGTTGATGCCCAACCCAATTCAACTTTTACCTCCTCATATAGCCAATCAGATTGCCGCTGGTGAAGTCATTCAACGTCCAGCTAGTGCAGTTAAGGAATTGCTTGAAAACGCAGTTGATGCAGGCGCCACTGAAATCAAGCTCATTGTGGTGGATGCGGGGAAGTCGCTTTTACAGGTCATAGATAATGGAAAAGGGATGGATCCTGTGGATGCTAGAAATTGTTTTGAAAGACATGCCACGTCCAAAATCAGTGCTATTGAAGATTTGTTTACCATCAAAACAATGGGGTTCAGGGGGGAAGCGCTGGCATCGATTGCGGCTGTCGCTCAGGTTTCTATGAAGACGAAAACGGCAGAACAGGAACTAGGGACTGCCATCGAAATTGAAAATAGTGTAGTTGTAGATCAAACGCCTTGTGCGTGTGCTACCGGCACGAGCATCAGCATGAAGAATCTATTTTTCAATGTGCCTGCTAGAAGGAATTTTCTGAAAAGCAATGTGGTTGAATTAAAACATATTACAGACGAGTTTATTCATGTTGCATTGGCTTTCCCCGATATCTTTTTTTCAATGACCAGCAATGGGCAGGAAGTTTTTCATTTAGAAAAAGGAAGTTTAAAACAGCGGATTGTCCAGTTAATGGGAAATAGCTACACAACACGCCTGGTGCAGGTGGAAGAAAAAACTGATTACCTCAACGTGTTCGGTTTTATTGGCAAACCTGATACTGCAAAAAAGACACGAGGAGATCAATATTTGTTTGTCAATAACCGCTTCATCCGTAATGCCTATTTGAACCATGCTATCGTGAGTGCCTATGAAGAACTGATTCAACCAGGTTCATTTCCCTTCTTTGTATTGTTCATTGATTTAGATCCCGCACATATAGATGTCAATGTGCATCCTACCAAGCAGGAGATTAAGTTTGATGATGATAAAATAGTTTACGCGTTCATTAAGTCTGCTATCAGGCATGCTTTGGCTCAGTTTAGTATTGCACCTGCATTGGATTTTGAACTTGATCCAAACATTCAACAATTGGATGCAGTTTCAAAGCCCTTTACAGAAGTGAAAAAAGAGGAAGCTTCAACAGGGGGATTGTATAAATCATTTGTTGGAAGTAACCAGGCGCATAAAATTGAATCATCGAGTAACCTAAAAGATTGGCGTAGTTTTTTTGAGTCTGCTCCCAAGAGCACTATACCTGAACAACAGTTTATGGCAGGTGAGTTGTTGCAATCCAAAGTTTCTGCTCCTTCTTTCATGTCCACTTTGCCTTCACAGGTACTCCAAATTCATGCGTCTTATATCGTTTGTGAAAATGCAAACGGACTGATCCTTCTTAATCAACAGCTTGCACATCAGCAGATCTTGTTTGAAAAATTCAACTCTGCTTGGAGTGGCAAAGCAATGGCTATACAACAAGAACTTTTCCCTCAAGCGATTACATTATCGCCATCTGATGCACAATTGTTGCAGTCGATTCTGCCTGATTTATTGCATTTAGGGTATCAGTTAGAACCCTTTGGTAGCAATACTTTTGTGGTGCAAGGGAGTCCGGCTGATCATCCTACCGAGAACAATCAATCGGTTATTGAAATGATCCTAGAAGATGTAAAAGACAGTACTTCAAAACTGCATCAATCCTACAAAGAAAGAATCAGCAAGACATTGGCCAGAAAACATGGTATTAGGGTAGGGACCAAGCTTAGTGAAAAAGAGATGTTGGAATTAATCGATTTATTGTCCATCTGTACTCAGCCTAAAGTGCATTTTGATGGCAAGCCTATATATGTTGAAGTTAAAAACGACTACCTCAGCAGTGTTTTTGGTATTTAAAGGGATTGTAAAAAGGACTCAATCTTTTTTCTGATTGTACTTGAAGAACTGTTGTGGTTGTTGACCATGATGGAGAAATTCATCCACTTGCCTTTCTTGGTCATCACATAACCGCTCAAGCAATAGATGCCACTCAGTGATCCAGTCTTGGCATAAATAAATTCTTCTCTTTCATCATTGATAGCTCGCAGTGTTCCTTCACCTGCTTTAGGGAAGATCGTTTTTATCAGTTCCCAATTGTAAGTCGATTTTAGTTGATTGAGGATAGTGATCATGGCATCTGGACTAAACTGGTTATACCTGCTTAATCCACTACCATCAACCCATCTGGGTTGAACAGGAAGTTGGTTCAAATCATTTTTTAAAATGTGTTGAATTACCGCTGGTTCATCCATGCGTTTTAATGCTTGCTGACTAACCATAAGTAGACTCTGGTCTGCATAGAAATTATCACTTCTGTGCATCATCTTTTGTAACAAGGTATCTCTGTGTTGCGAACTGATGTTGATATTTGTTTTGCCTTTTGCTTGAGAGAGCAGCTCTTGATCTGCAAGTTGAATTGATTTGCCCAGACTGTCTTTCAGCAATTCTAATCCACTCGAAATTCCTTTTGTAATAAAAGGAACTGATTGAGTTGCAGATTTCTCTTTTCCTTCAGAAAGAACAAAAGCATTTTCGTGTTCTTCTCTTTTTACAAAAAACCTGTTACTTGTTTTTCCAAAACCTACAGGCCAGTTGATCTCAGGATTGGAATAAATAAAAATGTCGATGGTGTCATTTGGATTTGTGGGGTTCTCTTTCACTGATCTCTCTTGAAACCATTGAATTAAGTTGCCATAAACCGGAAAAGCACTTCGCTCTGCCTGATAATCATCATTGTAGTCGTCGGTGCTCCAGCCACTTCCTAAAGCAGCAGTATTCCAGTTGTCGTTTCTAATATAGAGCGGTTTAGTAGCTGATTTTAATTGGTCAAAAAGTGGATGTTTTTTAAAATCAGGATGAAGAAAACTTGGATCACCCATTGGTGTAATGAGGATGGCTGTATCGAGTTCAGTCCATTGTGCAGCTGGTAAAAATTCAGGGAGGTATTTTAATGCAGCATAGGTGGTTACAATTTTCACATTACTGGCCGGAACAAACAATTTATTTGATTGATGCTGGTATACATATTTATTGCTGGAAGGATCGTGCAAGGCAATTCCAACATGAGCTTGCGCTAATGCTTCATCCTTTAATATAAATTGGTTTGCTTTCTTTTGGATAGCATGTTGCATACTGCAACTGCTGAAAAAAGCAAAGGCCGTCAGCAAAAAAAAGAGTCTATGCATGTATCGTTAATTTCTTTCTTGTAGTCTTAGCCAACGTTCTGGAATATCATTGTTTCCTGCCTGGTTGAAATCATTTTGTGAGCAGGGAACATAATTATTGTCTGGCATTTTCATCCACCATCTGCCTGTGCGCATACTTTTAATAAAGGTGGTCTCCACGGCACCAAAAGCAATATGGCATTCAATGAAACTTTCCTTTTCGTTGAGCGAGGCTTCGGTCCTTCCAGTATGGATGCCATCAATATAGTACCAAAGCATTTGCGACACTTGCTTGGCTAAATTGGAGTTGGTATCATTTTTATGGTTGTAGCCAAAAATGCCCAGGGTCATCAGTTTATCACTCATGCCTGCATATTTCATGAGGGTGCAGGCCTCTTCGCCGTTAAAGCCATTGGGACTACTTCCTTCCCAGAAGGTAGGTGAGCCTAAGGCGGAAAGATCAAAGCTTAGTAAATCACTGCTTCTAAAAGCAGGTTCCATTTCCTCAATATTTTCCTTCACCTTACCTAATCTGTAACAATCGAATCTTAATTGATCCATTGTCTCCAGCATGGTTGGGTGTACATAATAACTTTGAAACCCAATATGGTTGTAATGCTTGATGAAATTAGGATCGCCAGTCAGCATCTCCATTAAGAAATTTTTTGAGCGGACTGGGTTATCAATCGACAAATCAATGTAGGCATCAACTCCGGTTGCTTCAATTATTTTACCCTTGCTTTGGTAAACTTCATATAAGGCCAGCGTAAGGTCGTGCGAACCTCCAAGTAATAAAAAGCGCTTGCCTAAGTTGAGACATTCGGAAGCTACTGCCTTTACTGCTGCATACGTATCGGAAACGGAGGCGCCTGAACGAATATTTCCTATATCAGCTATTTTAATATCCTTGTGCCATTGGTACAGTGCGTAAAATTCTTTCCTGATTTTATCTGTTCCGGCACCTTCTTTGAATAAATCTCCATCGCCTCTTAGGTCGTTACAACTGGCTATAACCACATCTGCAGTGGAAAGATCTGGCATTTCATCTTCGTAAATCATTAAGGTTTTGCCGATCTGGCCTTCTCTTATTTCTGCGTCACCAGAAACCATGGCCAAGTGTACAGGTTCTAAAAAATCAGTGAGGCTGTAAAATGACATGTAAAAAGTTTAAGCAAACCTACTGTAAACTCATGATAATTGTATTGGTCACTTTGATTTTTCCAGTTGACCATGTATGGAGCAAAGATCTCATGATTCATTATCTTCGCAGCATGGAAGCGATCCACAAGCAAATAGAAGAATTCAGTGCAGAGATCAATGCATTTACTGCAACTGATGCTGATACCTTGGAGCAATTTCGTATCAGGTTTCTTGGTGTAAAAGGAATAGTAAAAGCCTTGATGGGAGAAATGAAGAATGTCCCTGCTGATCAAAAAAAGGATTTTGGTCAGACCATGAATGCTTTTAAAGGTTTGGCTGAGGAAAAATACAATCAAGAAAAAGAAAAAATAGACGCACAAGGTGGTGGAAGTAAATCTTCCATTGATATTACCTTACCAGGTACACCATTACCTATTGGCAGCAGACATCCAGTTACCCTTATGCGCAATAGTATTGTTGAGATATTTCAACGTCTTTCTTTCACCGTTGCTGAGGGACCAGAGATTGAAGATGATTGGCACAATTTCACAGCATTGAATCTAGATGAGAACCATCCGGCTAGGGATATGCAGGATACATTTTACTTATCGACTGATCCAGCTATTCTCTTGAGAACGCATACCAGTAATGTTCAGATCAGAGAAATGGAAAGAAGTAAACCTCCCATCAGGATTATTTGTCCGGGTAGGGTTTACAGAAATGAAACCATCAGCGCCCGCTCCCATTGTTTCTTCCACCAGGTAGAAGGTTTATATATAGATGAAAATGTTTCTTTCGCAGACCTGAAACAAACACTTTACTTTTTCGTGAAGGAAATGTTTGGTGAAGATGTGAAAGTAAGGTTCAGGCCAAGTTATTTTCCATTTACGGAGCCAAGCGCTGAAATGGACATCAGTTGTATGCTTTGTAAAGGAGATGGATGTTCAGTTTGTAAACGCACTGGTTGGTTAGAAATCTTGGGTTGTGGAATGGTTCACCCCAACGTTTTGAAGAACTGTGGCATTGATCCTGAAAAATATACTGGATTTGCATTTGGTATGGGTGTTGAAAGACCAG
>JBEBDP010000034.1:0-16152 GCA_041156925.1 Bacteroidota bacterium
GAAAACTAAAATATTTAGTATATTGCCCCAAAATCATTAGTATGTCACAGTCCTATGCAGGTAAAAACCTTAAACATTTGCGCAAGCTAAAAGGCATGACGCAAGAGGAATTTGCACAAAAGTTACAAATCAAAAGATCCTTATTGGGCGCCTATGAAGAAGAAAGAGCTGAGCCACGTATCGATGTTTTGGAAATGGTGAGCGATCATTTCGGGATTAGTCTTGATGATTTATTGAGAAGAGATTTAAGTGATACCAAAGACAATTACTTGGCAAAGCGACGACAACAAAAGTTGGGAGCTGAAACACATAGTGTTATTCATTTTGTGCCTATGAAAGCAGCCGCTGGTTATTTGGCGGGTTATGCTGATGAGGAATTCATTGACGAGCTGAATACCTTCACCCTTCCAATGTTGGGAAGTGGTCATTTCAGGGCTTTTGAAATTATAGGTGATAGTATGTTGCCAACTCCTAGTGGTTCAATCATTGTAGGTCAGAAAATTGATGACCTGGAGGAAGTGAAGCAAAATGCGTCCTACATTGTTTTAAGCAGAAACGAGGGGATTGTTTACAAGCGAGTTTCTCGTAATCCCAAGACCAAAAACAAGCTAACCTTGACCAGTGATAATCCGGCCTTTCAGCCCTACAATATCAATGCGGATGATGTATTGGAAATTTGGCAGGCGCAGATTGTTATCACAAAAGTTGCACAGCAGCAAAGATGGGATGTGGGTCAGTTAGCAAATCTTGTCTCGAATTTACAGGAGCAGGTCAGTTCTTTGAAGAAGAGAATGAACTAGGGCAAGCGTAATTATTATTGGGTTTTAGTACGATTTATACACATTGCGTTGATAACCTCCCTTTTTAAGGGAGGTTTCATTCATTTATCTTTGGCCCCCATCGGCACTTGTGAAAATGGCGGTTATTTACATCTAAATCAGTGAGATAGTATGGCTAAACAGCAGGAAAATAAGGTTTTTGAATATAACGAGGACTCGATAAAGAGTTTGGATTGGAAAGAGCATATCCGTTTACGTCCGGGTATGTATATTGGTAAGTTGGGGGATGGAAGCAGTCAGGATGATGGTATTTATGTGCTTTTGAAGGAGGTTATGGATAACTGTATTGATGAGCACATGATGGGTTATGGTAAACAGATTGACCTAGTGCTCAACAACAAAGAAGTGGTAATTCGAGATTATGGTCGCGGTATCCCATTAGGAAAATTAGTGGATGTTGTTAGTAAGATCAATACCGGAGCAAAATATGATAGCAAGGTTTTCCAGAAAAGTGTTGGTTTGAATGGTGTGGGTACAAAAGCAGTAAATGCCTTGAGTGAGTATTTCAAAGTGACGGCATTTAGGGATGGTAAAGAAAAAACTGCAGAGTTTAAGCGAGGAGAATTGATCAAGGAACACAAAGAGACCAGTACCAGTGAGCAAAATGGCACCCAGGTTGCTTTTGTTCCAGATGATTCAATCTTTAGGAATTATTATTTCATTTCAGATTATATCGACAAACAGCTTTGGAATTATTGTTACCTCAATGCTGGTTTGGTAATCAATTACAATGGCAGAAAGTTCGTCAGCAAGAATGGCTTATTAGACTTGTTGCACCGCAATGCCAATGAAGATGAATTGAGGTATCCTGTAATTCACTTGAAAGGTGAGGATATTGAGGTTGCGATCTCTCACAACAATGAATACGGTGAAGATATCTACAGCTTTGTAAACGGTCAGTATACCACACAGGGTGGTACCCATGTAGTTGCATTTAGGGAAGCTTTTGTAAAAACCATTCGTGATTTCTTTAAAAAGGATTACGATACTTCAGACATAAGACAGAGTATAGTTGCTGCTGTTGCAGTGAGGGTGCAAGAGCCAGTCTTTGAATCTCAAACCAAAACAAAGCTGGGTTCTCAATATTTATTTGAGGGTGGTCCTTCCATGAAGAATTTCATGATTGAATTCTTTTCAAAGGAGTTGGATAATTTCTTGCATAAACATCCTGCAGTGGCGGAGGCCATGAAGAAAAGAATTGAGCAGAGTGAAAGAGAACGCAAGGAATTGGCGGGTATCAAAAAACTGGCAAACGAACGTGCAAAAAAGGCCAACCTGCATAACCGAAAGTTAAGAGATTGCAGAATTCATTTGAATGAAGAGCCGCCTGCTAAAGCAAAAGAGGACTTTATTGCAAAGCAGTTGCAAAGTACCATATTTATTACTGAAGGTGATTCTGCAAGTGGCTCAATTACCAAATCGAGGGATGTTGAAACGCAGGCTGTATTCAGTTTGCGCGGTAAGCCATTGAATAGTTTTGGGCTGACTAAAAAAGTGGTTTATGAAAATGAGGAGTTTAATTTATTACAACATGCATTGAACATAGAAGAAGGTTTAGATGATTTGCGTTACAACAACATCATCATTGCAACTGATGCGGATGTTGATGGTATGCATATCCGTTTGTTGTTGATGACTTTCTTTTTGCAATTTTTCCCAGATCTGGTAAGAGATGGGCATGTATATATTCTGGAGACACCATTATTTAGGGTTAGAAATAAACAGGAGACTATTTACTGTTATTCTGATACAGAACGTCAGGAAGCCATAAAAAAAATTGGTGCAAAAGCTGAGATAACAAGATTCAAGGGTTTAGGCGAAATATCTCCTGATGAGTTCAAGAAATTCATTGGGGCAGATATGAAAAAAACACCTGTGATATTGGAAAGTCAAATACACATTCAGCAATTGCTGGAATATTTTATGGGTAAAAATACTCAAGAGAGACAAGATTTTATCGTTTCAAATCTCCGTATTGAATTGGATACGGTGCAAGACTCAATTTGATGCAAATGATACATGTAGTTTTTAATGAACCGGATGTGGAGATTTTAAATCAGGCCATTGAAATGGATGAAACCATGGCGGGAGAAGTTGTATTGGTGCGGGATGATTTCGCAGTAGGCCCCTTGGTGAATATTTATACCCCTGAAGGTCAAGAGCAAAGGAAAAATTGGTGGCGCAATGTGTTTGCGGGAAGTGACCACGAAGGTATTGTTGAAGAAGGCAAGGTGGATGACCCTGCAGTTGTAACCAAAATTAAAGAGCTCCTCACCAATGATGAAAAACAAGTGGTTTGGATATGGGCTGCGCAGAACAAGCATGATGTGTGCGGGTATTATTGGTTGATTAGTCAGCTTGCTGATTTTCAAGGAAGGGTGCATATTTTGTATTTGAACAACCTTCCATTTATCAATGAGAAGGGTAATATTTTCTATCCTGATTGGTTGAGTCAGATTCAGCCCAAAGAGTTTTTGAAAGCTAAAAAATTGGCAAGACCTGTTACGGTAAGTGAATTTGAAGTGGATAGTGACGAGTGGAATAAAATCACACAGGATGATCGTGAGGTAAGGCTTTTGGAAGGTGGAAAAAAAATCGTTCAGCGTGATGTTAGTTTTTACGATCAGGAAATTTCAAAATACATCACCGGAGATTTTCAAAAAGCAAACAAAATTATTAATGCATTTTTGACCAAGAGCAAAGAAACGACTGGAGATGGTTTTGTGTTATGGCGTTTGAAAATGATTGCACAAACTGAAAAGTTTGAATTTCAAGGTGAATTGAAAGGGATGAAAGATTTTGAAGTCAAAAGAAAATCTGTTGTTGCTGAAGGTGCTTAAATAGTCAATATGGCAAAGTCAAAATTTAATGTAGAGACAGAAACGGATGCTGGGGTATCAGGACAGTATAAAAACTGGTTCCTTGATTATGCTTCATATGTTATTTTGGAAAGAGCTGTTCCAGATGTTGCAGATGGATTGAAGCCCGTTCAACGCAGGATTTTACACTCCATGAAAGAAATGGATGATGGGCGATTGAATAAGGCTGCAAATATTATTGGACAAACCATGCAGTATCATCCGCATGGTGATGCTAGTATACAAGATGCTTTAGTTAACCTTGGTCAGAAAGATATCATGATTGATACCCAAGGTAACTGGGGTGATGTACGTACAGGTGATGATGCAGCAGCGGCAAGGTATATTGAAGCCCGTCTGAGTAAGTTTGGCTTAGAAGTGGCTTTTAATGCTAAAACCACACAATGGCAATTGAGCTATGATGGCAGAAAAAAAGAGCCAGTCCATTTACCAGTTAAGTTCCCTTTGTTGTTGGCGCAAGGTGCTGAAGGTATTGCGGTGGGACTTTCTACTAAAATTCTGCCACACAATTTTATTGAACTTATTGATGCTTCCATCAAACACCTAAAGGGTAAAAAAATTGAACTCTTTCCAGATTTTCAGACAGGTGGAATGATTGATGTGTCTAATTACAATGATGGAAAAAGAGGCGGTAGGATTCGTTGCAGGGCCCATATACAGGAAGTAGATAAAAAATGTATTGCCATCAAGGATGTTCCCTATGGAGTTACCACAACCCAATTGATGGAATCAATTGTTAAAGCAAATGATCAGGGGAAAATCAAGATTAAAAAGGTAACTGATAATACAGCTGCTGAAGTTGAGATACTCGTTGAACTAGCAGCAGGTATTTCTGCAGATTTAACCATAGATGCTTTATATGCTTTCACTGATTGTGAAGTGAGTATTGCACCTAATGCTTGCGTTATTGTAGATCATAAACCGCAATTTATAGCGGCGACTGATCTATTAAAATTGTCGACTGACAATACAAAAGAGCTGCTCAAAAAAGAATTGGAAATTCGTCTTGATGAATTACAAGAGAAATGGCATTTCACATCATTAGAAAGAATTTTCTTTGAAGAAAAAATCTACAAAGAGCTAGAGAAGAAACATGAAGACTGGGAGAAAGTATTGGTAGCCATCCAAAAAGGCTTTGATCCATTTAAAAAGCTCTTCAAAAGAGAAGTTACTCGTGAAGATATTATCAAGCTGACAGAAAAACCTGTTAGAAGGATTTATAAATTAGATATTGATGAGTTGAATATTCAAATCAAAAATATCGAGTCGGAAATCAAACAGGTTAAGCATGATCTTGCCAATTTGACCGACTATACAATTGCCTATTTTGAAGGGTTAAAGGAAAAATTTGGTAAGGGTAAAGAAAGGAAGACTGAGATCAAGCCTTTTGATGTAATTCAAGCTAGACAAGTAGCTATTGCAAATGTTAGGTTGTATATGAACCGTACAGAGGGTTTCATCGGGACAAGTCTGAAAAAAGATGAATTTATTACCGAGTGTTCTGATTTAGATGATATCATTGTCTTTACCAGACGTGGTATCATGAAGGTGGTTAAGGTAGATGATAAGGTATATATTGGTAAGGATATCCTACATGCTGCCATTTTCCAAAAAACAGATGAACGCCTAACGTATAACATGATATACACAGATGGCGAAACAGGAGTTTCCTATTCCAAGCGTTTCAATGTTACCGGTATAACTAGAGATAAAGAATACGACCTTACAAAAGGTAGCGACAAATCGAAGGTTAATTATTTTACTGCTAATGCTAATGGTGAAGCTGAATCGGTAACAATTGTTTTAAGTCCCAATTGCAGTGCCCGTATCAAACAATTAGATTTTGATTTTGCAGAATTGGATATCAAAGGAAGGAACTCCATCGGTAACCAGGTTACAAAATATCCAATCAAGAACGTGAAGCTTAAAGATGCAGGAAAGTCCACTTTAGGTGGAAGATCGCTTTGGTTTGATGATGTTTTTGGAAGATTAAATACTGAAGAAAAAGGAACCTATCTTGGTAGTTTTCAGCCTGAAGATCTAATTTTTGCTGTTTATCAAGACGGTAGTTATGAACTTACCAATACCGAATTGAACCAAAGATTTGATAGCGAATCTTTAATTAAAATTGAGAAGTTTGAGCCTAAACGAATTGTAACTGCCATTTACCTCGATAACGAAAAATTACAGTTTAATGTAAAGCGTTTCAAAATTGAAACAACAACGTTAAATACCAAATTCAATTTCATCAAAGAAGGAGAAGGTAATTATTTAGAAGCAGTGAGTACTGATGAAAAGCCAGTCGCTGTTATAACATCAGGAAGGGGTGCTCAGAGCAGAACTTCAAAGGTTAAAATCGCTGATTTTGTTGAGATTATGGGGTGGAAAGCCATCGGCAATAAACTAACCGATTTTACCAAGAGTACTGAAATTGTTTGGCAGGAACAGGATGGGGATAAAAAACAGGCACAGCTTTTTTAGAAGCTAAACATTGAATTTAGGGCCTAAAAATCCGATTATTCAAGAAAAGTTATATTTGCATCTGTAACATTAAAATTTTACAATGCCTTTAAAAAGAGAAGAAGATTTTAATAATCAATTGTCTGGTTCATTTCCTGAACAGGAAACTACCTCAAACAGCTGGTTTAAACGCAGAAAAAAGGGCATTAGCACATCGACTGCTGAGAAGAAAGAAGTGCCTGATGGTTTGTGGACCATGTGCCCTTCTTGTAAGTATACCTGCACAACTGTAGAACTCAAGGAAAATTTATCTGTTTGTCCAAAATGTGATTATCACCATCGCATTGGGAGTGCTGAGTATTTTGATATTCTTTTTGATGATCAGCAATACACAGAGCTTTTTGCTGAGGTTAAATCTATCGACTTCTTAGGGTTTAATGATCTTAAGCCCTACAAGAAAAGGCTTGATGAAGCCTACGCTAAAACAGGGTTGCATGATTCAATAACATCCGCTGTGGGTAATGTTGGTGGTCATCCCTTACTGGTTTCATGCATGGATTTCAATTTTATTGGTGGTTCATTGGGAAGTGTGATGGGGGAAAAGATTGCAAGATCTGCTGAGTATTGTCTTGAACATAAGATTCCCTTAATGATTATCAGTAAAAGTGGGGGAGCAAGAATGATGGAAAGCGCGTTTTCCTTGATGCAGCTTCCTAAAACACTTGGCAAGATCAGTAAATTAGCTGTTGCTGGCATACCGTATATTTCGCTTTGTACAGATCCTACTTATGGTGGAACTACTGCTTCATTTGCCATGGTAGGTGATATCAATATTGGAGAGCCAGGTGCAATGATTGGTTTTGCTGGCCCTCGTGTAATCAAAGAGACAATCAAAAAGGATCTTCCGGACGGATTTCAGACTTCTGAATTTGTGATGGATCATGGATTTTTAGATATGATTGTCGGAAGAAAAATGCTTAAAGAAAGGCTAGCAGTATTGTTAAGTCACTTTGCAGGTTAGTTTGTAAACAATTTGCCTCTCATCATTTCTGTATCATGGAGATTAGGAATAAATCTGCAACGTTCGAATATTTTATCGAAGAAAAGTTCGATGCAGGCATGGTATTGACAGGAACTGAGGTAAAGGCACTTAGAGATGGTAGTGCAAGTTTCAATGATAGTTATTGTTTGATGGATAGGGGTGAGCTCTACATTAAGGGGCTCCATATTTCTCATTATTCCTTTGGTAGTTATGCCAATCATGTACCCACTCGTGATAGAAAGCTTTTACTAAAAAAGAGAGAACTTGGCCGGATAACCCAGAAGTTGAAAGATAAAGGCTATACCATTATTCCTTTAAAAATTTACTTTAATGAGAGGGGTTATGCTAAAATTCAAATTGGCTTGGGTAAAGGCAAGAAGCTGCACGATAAACGTGAAACCATTAAACAAAGAGAATCTGAGCGTGAAATGAAGCGTTATATTAAATAGATTTTAAACTTTTTTTGGAATTATTGCAGGAATATTTGACATTTGATGAAATGAAAAGAATTTATACAAATAACGGTTGGCACACTATCCCTTCGATGGGCTAGTTACCTTGTTGTTTGTCAGCATAGTTAAAGCCCCGATATTCGGGGCTTTTTTTTTAAACAAAGGTGAAAATGGAGACGATAAAACTAACTACAACTGTAAAGAAAATATCCTCTGATTTGTATACCCCTGTGGGTATCTATTTGAGGTTGCGGGATAAATTTCGTGATACTATTTTATTAGAAAGTACAGATCATCATACCGCAGAAAATAGTTTTTCCTTTATAGCGGTCAATGCCATTGGTGGCATTGAAATAGTTGATCAGCATCAAATTGAATATAAGATACCTGGTAGATTACCAGTAACACAACCTTTAGCGTCTCAAGATGTAGCTACTTTGTTATGGGATTATATGAAGTTGTTTCAGGTAAGCTCAACTGATAGACAATTGAATTTTGCACAAAGATTGTTTGGTTATACGGCTTATGATGCAATTCCATTTTTTGAGACAATTCCTTTTTCGGATAAGTCATATACCAAAGCCAAAACAAATAACCGTTATTTCAATTCTCCTTCTTCAGCACTTCCTTTAATGCGCTATCGTCTATATCAATATGTAATTGCTATTGATCATTTCAGAGATGAGTTGTTTTTGTTGGAAAACCATGCAGAAGGAGTTGAAGGTGACAAAAATGCTGTTGAAAATATTATTTGTAGTAGAGATATACCTCAGTTCCCATTTGAATTAGAAGGTGACGAATCATCTAATCTACTTGATCAAGAGTATTTGGATATGGTTGAAAAGGGTATAGCCCACTGCTATCGTGGCGATGTATTTCAAATGGTTTTGAGTAGGAGATTCGAACAGAAATTCAAAGGGGATGAGTTTAATGTTTATAGAGCTTTACGCATGGTGAATCCTTCGCCGTATTTATTTTATTTCGATTATGGTGAATATAAACTCATGGGATCTTCACCAGAAAGCCAGTTGATTGTAATGAACGGAAAAGCAATTGTACATCCCATTGCAGGAACATTTAAACGGACTGGAGATGATGTTACAGATAGGATGGAAGCAGAACGATTGCTGCTCGATCCTAAAGAAAATGCTGAACATGTTATGCTGGTTGATCTGGCCCGAAACGACTTAAGCAGGGTGTGTAAAAATGTAAAAGTAACGCAGTATAGAGAGGTTAAATATTATTCTCATGTAATTCACTTGGTGAGTGAAGTGACTGGCGATGTTTCCAAAAACGCTAATCCCTTTTTACTGATGGGAAAGACCTTTCCTGCTGGCACGCTTAGTGGTGCGCCTAAGTATAAAGCCATGCAATTGATTGAAAAATATGAAACCACATCAAGATCCTTTTACGGAGGAGCGATCGGTTATTTGGGATTTGATGGGAGTTGTAATCAAGCAATTATGATCAGGAGTTTTTTGAGTAAGGGAAATACTTTGTATTATCAGGCAGGTGCTGGTATTGTAGCATCTAGTGTTCCTGCATTAGAATTGCAAGAAGTGAACAACAAGTTGGGAGCTTTGAAAAAAGCAGTTGGTTTTGCAACAGAAATGAATAGAAAATAAACTATTGAAAGTGAATAAAATTTTGATTTTAGACAACTACGATTCATTCACCTATAATCTTGTTCAATTGGTTGAAGAGATTATTGGTGGTGAAGTTGATGTCTTCAGAAATGATGCGATTACAATTCCTGATGTTGATAGATATGATAAAATCATTTTATCACCCGGACCTGGAATTCCAGCTGAAGCAGGTATTTTGTTGTCTTTGATAAAAACCTACGCCAAAACGAAATCTATTTTGGGCGTATGTCTTGGGCATCAAGCTATAGGAGAAGTTTTCGGCGGACAACTTACCAACCTAAGCAAGGTTTATCATGGCATAAAAACCAAGATAAACCTAGTTCCTGCTGTTGAACCTTCTGTATTTAGGAACGATTGGTTCACAGGACTTGATCCTGAAATTGAAGTTGGTCGTTACCATAGTTGGGTAATCAATGAGCAAGGAGTTCCCAATGAATTAGAAGTAACATCAATTGACAACACAGGTATGATCATGTCCATCAGACATCGTGAATATGATATTCAAGGAGTTCAATTTCATCCAGAAAGTGTTTTGACACCCAGCGGAAGAAAGATGTTAGAAAATTGGTTGATGAAAGCATAAAATAAATCTTCAAAATGAAGCAAATCTTAAATCATTTATTCGAGCACCAGACATTGTCAAAAGATTCTGCCAAACAGATCTTATTGGACATTGGAAAGGGTACATATAATGATCATCAGCTGAGTGCATTTATGACTGTTTTTCTCATGAGGACCATTACAATGGATGAATTGATTGGTTTTAGAGAAGCATTGCTAGAAATGTCTGTCAAAATTGATTTTGAGGATCGTCGCGTTATGGATATTGTTGGTACTGGAGGCGATGGAAAGAATACTTTTAATATTTCAACATTAGCTTGTTTTGTTGTTGCTGGAACAGGTCAGCCTGTAGCAAAACATGGAAGTTATGGCGCCAGTTCGGTCAGCGGTGCATCCAACTTAATGGAATCATTAGGTTATAAATTTAAATCAGATGCCACGCGTTTGAAGCAGGAGCTTGATGAATGCAATATGTGTTTTTTACATGCACCTGTTTTTCATCCTGCCTTGAAAGCTGTTGCTCCAATAAGAAAGAATTTGGGTATCCGGACTTTTTTCAATCTGCTTGGACCAATGGTTAATCCATCTAATCCATCGTATCAATTGGTTGGCGTTTATAATCTTGAAATTTCTCGTTTTTATAATTACCTCTTACAAGCCGAAAATCGCAAATACGCTATAGTACATTCAATGGATGGATATGATGAAGTATCACTTACTTCTGATGTTAAGTTGATAACAAGAGATGGAGAAAATGTCCTTTCACCTCAGCAATTAGGTGGATGCTTTGTGAAGCAGTCGGATATCTATGGTGGGGATAATATCGCATCTGCATCAAAAATATTCATAGATATTTTAAAGGGCGAGGGTTCAAATGAACAACAAAATGTTGTTTTGGCGAACGCAGCCCTAGCTCTACTACTGATAGAAAAATATCCGGATTATGATGCTGCTTTTGATGCTGCAAAAGAAAGTTTGGAAAGTGGAAATGCTTTACGTGTTTTAAATCGTTTAATTGCTTTACAAGAAAACCAATGAATATTTTAGAAAAAATAGTTGCTCATAAGCGAGTGTGGGTTGCTGAACAGCAAGCAAAAAAATCTGTAGAAGAACTCAAGCAATCGCTCTATTATATGAGACCCACTTTTTCTTTGGTGGATAAAATTCGCAATGGAAGTGAAGCAGGTATCATTGCTGAATTTAAACGCAGGTCCCCCTCAAAAGGAGATATATATGCCAATGCAGATGTTGTAGAGGTGGTTTCCGGTTACCAAAACGCCAAGGCATCGGCGGTTTCTATACTCACCGATGTTGAATTTTTTGGAGGTTCAGACCATGATTTACTTGAAGCTAGACCTCATCTCACTATTCCTATTCTTAGAAAAGATTTTATCATCGACCCTTATCAAATTCATGAGGCCAAGGCATTAGGAGCGGATATTATATTGCTCATCGCAGCCTGTCTCTCTGTTCAGGAAGTAAAAGAATTAGCTCAATTGGCAAAGTCGCTTGGTTTGGAAGTGCTATTAGAGCTTCATGATGAGGATGAATTGGGACATGTTTCGACACATATAGATTTGGTTGGTATAAATAATAGAAGTCTCAAAACATTTGAGGTCAATGTAGAGAGAAGTTTGTCAATGGCTGCTTCTATTCCTAACTCATTCATTAAAGTAGCAGAAAGTGGAATTGATGATCCTGCACTTATTCGTTTGTTTAAGTCAAACGGGTTTGGCGCTTTCCTCATTGGTGAATATTTCATGAAAACCCATGTTCCTGGTCCAGCTTTAGAAAAATTTATTCAACAAATCTGATTTCATGGAGCTTAAAGTATGTGGGATAACACAATTGGATCAGTTGCTTGCTTTGCAAGCAATGGGAGTGAATTATGCAGGTTTAATCTTTTACGAAGGTTCACCTAGGTTTGTTGGTGCGCATCATTTTACACCATCAGTGCTCAAGCAAAATGATATTGCTATAAAAAGAATTGGGGTTTTTGTAAATGCCAGTGAATATGAAATTCTACAAGCAGTAGACAACTGGCAATTAGAAATGGTGCAATTGCATGGTGAGGAATCGCCAGTTTTTTGTGAAAAAATATCCAATCACGTTAAAACAATTAAGGCTTTTCGTGTTAATGAGGAGGAGTCTTTGGCATACAAAGTAGCTCCTTATCAAAATGCTGTTGAATATTTCTTGTTTGATGCTATGGGTAAACAATATGGAGGTACTGGCAATAAGTTCGACTGGAAAGTGATAGCTGAAGCAAACATTGACAAGCCCTATTTCTTGAGTGGTGGTCTTGGTCCGGATGATGTTGACAGCATACAAGCATTTGTTCAAACCAACAGTAATTGTTTTGCAATTGATGTTAATAGCAGGTTTGAAGTTAAACCTGGGGTTAAAAATTTAGAAATAGTAAGGAACTTTACAAAGTCTCTTTTAAAAAAGTAAATATAATGAAAAGTTTTGCAAAACCTGATATAGAAGGCTATTATGGCGATTTTGGAGGAGCATATATACCCGAGATGCTTTATCAAAATGTTGAGCAATTGAGATCATCTTATTTAGAAATTATGCATGACCCGTTGTTTCAACTAGAGTTTAATCAGCTTTTAGCTGATTATGTTGGTAGGCCAACTCCTCTTTTTTATGCACAACGTTTAAGTGAGCAGTTCAATACTAAAATATACCTCAAGCGTGAAGATCTTTGTCACACTGGTGCGCATAAGATAAACAATACCATTGGTCAGATTCTATTGGCTATTCGCCTAGGTAAGAAGCGAATCATTGCAGAAACCGGCGCTGGTCAGCATGGTGTTGCAACAGCAACGGTATGTGCTTTAAAGGGATTGGAGTGTATTGTCTATATGGGTGAAAAAGATATAGAAAGACAAGCGCCAAATGTGGCAAGAATGAAAATGCTTGGAGCAAAAGTAATTCCAGCAACCAGTGGCAGTAAAACATTAAAAGACGCAACCAATGAGGCCATACGTGATTGGATCAATCATCCAAATAATACGCATTACATCATTGGCTCAGTAGTCGGACCACATCCTTATCCAGATATGGTTGCTAGATTTCAGTCTGTGATTAGTGCTGAAATTCGAACTCAGTTGATGGAAAAAGAAGGTACAGAATTGCCAACCCGTATTATTGCTTGTGTAGGAGGTGGTAGCAATGCTGCAGGTGCTTATTTTCATTTTTTGGATGAGCCTTCAGTTGAAATTGTTGCAGTTGAGGCAGCCGGACATGGTGTAAATAGCGGGATGAGTGCTGCTACTACTCAGCTTGGTGTGACTGGTGTTCTGCATGGTAGTAAAAGTATCTTGATGCAAACAGCCGATGGCCAAGTAGTAGAGCCGCATAGTATTTCAGCAGGGTTAGATTATCCTGGTATTGGGCCTATGCATGCCAATTTGTTTTCTTCTGGAAGGGGAAGATTTATTAGTGCAACAGATGATGAAGCATTAGCTGCAGCATTTGAACTCTCAAAAATTGAAGGCATTATTCCAGCATTGGAGACTGCACATGCTTTTGCAGTGTTACACGAAATGCAATTCAATCCAGAAGACATTAATGTAATATGTCTTAGTGGAAGAGGGGATAAAGATTTAGGTACTTACATGCAGGCAATGAATAGTTTATAATTGAGGATTATGAAAAGAATGGAACTTTTATTTAAAGATAAATCGGAAGCAGTCTTGAACGTATACTTTACTGCGGGTTTTCCAACCCTAGAAAGTACAATCGAGATCATGCACGGAATCCAAGAAGGAGGAGCAGATTTAATTGAGATTGGGATGCCTTATAGCGATCCATTAGCTGATGGTCCGGTTATACAAGAGAGCAGTGGAGTGGCCTTACAAAATGGTATGACCATAGAATACCTATTCACTCAATTAAAAGACTTTAGAAAGACAATATCCATTCCAGTTGTTTTGATGGGATACATGAATCCAGTTTTGCAATATGGGTTTGAAAAATTTTGTCAGAAGGCAGCAGAAGTGGGAATAGATGGCTTTATTCTTCCAGATTTGCCGGTCTATGAGTTTGAGCACCATTATGGTGAAATATTGAAGAAATACGGGTTAGATTTTGTTTTTCTGGTGACACCTGAAACAAGTGAAACAAGAGTAAAGCAGTTAGATCAACTTTCTAGTGGATTTTTATATGCAGTATCATCTTCATCAACAACTGGTAATGAAAAAGATTTTAGTCAAGTAACTGCATACCTAAATCGATTGAAAACCTATGGTTTGAAAAATCCTTTTCTGGTAGGTTTTGGTATAAAGGACAAGTCGACTTTCGAGTTGGTGAAACCTCATGCCAATGGAGCTATTATTGGATCTGCAATTATTAAAGCTTTATCTGCAAGTAACAATCCGGGGGCAACTGCAAAAGCGTTTGTGGAATCAGTGCTTAATTGAGAAACATGAATGTAGCAATTTTAAAATACAATGCAGGTAATGTGAGATCGGTTGAGATTGCACTTGAACGTATCGGAATAAATGCAATGTTAACTGATGATCATGAAGCAATTTTATCGGCTGATCGAATAATTTTTCCTGGAGTTGGTGAGGCGAGTTCTGCTATGTCCTATTTAAAAAGTAAAAATTTAGATCAAATATTATTATCCTGCACACAACCAGTTCTAGGCATCTGTTTAGGGATGCAGTTGATGTGTGCTTATAGTGAAGAAAATGATACCAATTGTCTTGGAGTATTTAAAGAGAAAGTAAGAAAATTTATTCCTACAAGCGCCAAAGAAAAAATTCCACAAATGGGTTGGAATTCAATTTATGATTTGAAGTCGCCTTTGTTCAATGGAATACCCAATGAGTCTTATTGTTATTTTGTTCATGGTTATTTTGCGGATAAAGGAGAGGAGACTATCGCTGTTGCTAATTATTGTGGAGAGTATAGCGCAGCGCTACATTTCAATAATTTTTACGGTGTACAGTTTCATCCAGAAAAAAGTGCAGAAATTGGAACGCGTATAATTGAGAACTTTATCAACCTAAAAAGCTAATGGAAATCATTCCAGCAATTGATATTATCGACGGAAAATGTGTTCGTCTGACTGAAGGTAATTATGCGAGTAAAACCGTATATGAGGCTAGTCCATTAGAGATGGCAAAGCAGTATGAAGCTTTGGGGTTTAAGCGACTGCATTTGGTCGATCTAGATGGTGCCAAAGCAGGGAAAGTGACGAACTGGAAAATTGTAGAGGATATTGCTGCTCATACTCAACTCGTTTTAGATTTTGGAGGAGGAGTGAAAACTTCAGCTGAGGTAAAAAGAATTATTGATTTAGGAGTTCAATACGTTACTGTTGGAAGCATAGCTGCAAAACATCCAGAGGAATTCAAAAACTGGCTTATTTCCTTTGGTACAGATAAATTCTTTCTCGGGGCAGATGTGAGAGACAATAAAATTATGACTGGTGGATGGTTAGATGCTACAGAAATTGATGTTATGAATTTTGTAGATGATTATATGCGTTTAGGTGTGAATCATTTTTTCTGTACAGATATCAGTAAGGATGGGAAATTAATGGGACCCTCAATTGATTTGTATAGATCGATGATAGAATCTTTACCCGGACTTCATTTGGTTGCAAGTGGGGGTGTTTCGAGTATGGAAGATTTACAGGACTTAAAGGCTATTGGATGTAAAGGTGCTATCGTTGGTAAGGCTATTTATGAAGGCAAAATCGATTTGAAAGTGCTTTCGTCTTTTAATGTTCAATGAGATAAACTATGTTGGCAAAAAGGATCATACCTTGTTTAGATATAAAAGATGGACGGACCGTAAAGGGTACCAATTTTGTTGATTTGAGAGATGCAGGTGATCCTGTAGCTTTGGCTGCATTGTATGCAAAGCAGGGTGCAGATGAGTTGGTCTTTTTAGATATTACTGCAACCAATGAGAAACGAAAAACGTTATCCGCATTGGTAGATAAAGTAGCACATCAAATTAATATTCCCTTTACTGTAGGAGGTGGAATTTCATCTAAAGATGACGTAAGGGTCTTACTTGATTGTGGTGCCGATAAAATCTCTATTAACACAGCAGCATTTAACCGTCCAGCACTCATCAATGAACTAGCATCCTCATTTGGAAGTCAGTGTGTAGTGGTTGCCATTGATATTAAAATGCATAGTGATGGGGAGTGGTATGTTTATTTGAATGGAGGAAGAACTGCAACTGATACAAAAGCACTTGATTGGGCTAAGCAGACGGTTGAGTTAGGAGCTGGAGAAATTCTAC
>JBEBDP010000035.1:0-6088 GCA_041156925.1 Bacteroidota bacterium
AAGCCAGCTTTTTCGAGCTCACGGGCATAGATAGCTCCCACTTTTTTCACACCATCAATATTCAAACTTCCGCTGTTAATATTAGCCGACTCTTTTAACAAGTCGATTGCCTCACTGGTAGTTGATTGGATGTGATCAACCACCTTTTTTTCAGTTTTAGATAACCCTTGTGCGACAGCAATAGAAATTTGAAAAACAGATAATGCGAGAAGTGACAATAGATATTTCATAACCATGACTTTACAGCAATAAAAATGGGCTTTAAAAGCCCAAAGTATGAAAAAATCTAACTGTATGATTACCGATGCAGGATGTTTAGTTTTAGTTCAATTTATCCAACTCAACCTTTAAGTGTTTTGCAGGCACTACACCAGATTGTCGCCATTTGACCAATCCATTTTGAAAAATTATCAGCGTTGGGACTCCCTGAACTTGAAAATGCTGAGCGAGTGAAGGATTTTTATCGACATCAATTTTAATAATGGTTGCTGATTCACCCACCATATCTTTGACTTCCTTCAATATTGGCGCCATCATCTTACAAGGTCCGCACCACTCTGCAAAAAAATCTACAAGGACAGGTTTATCTCCCTTTATCATATCACCAAATCTTGTGTTAGCTTCCATGTTTTTCTTCTTTTTTAAACATACTAAAGACTAGAACTCCCATCATGGCAAAATAGAGGGTGCTGTTGAGTGGACTAGAAGTAATCTTGCAGGTGCCTGATGAGCAACCAATGAACTTCCAATAAAGAAAACCCACAAAGCCTCCTGCAACTGCTCCAATGAAGTGTAAAGTGTATTTCTTCATTTACTATTTACTTTACAAGTACTAATTCCTAAAATTGTATAGAGAGGACAAAAACTTACTAAACTCGTCAATACAAATATACCAGCTGCTACAACTAGCACCAAACCTAATGTTCCGGTGACCGTACCTGTAAAATAAAGTGCCGCAAAAACCACTGCAAGTAGAATACGAACAATTTTGTCTGAGTTACCCATGTTCTTTTTCATAATGACTTTTTTTAGTTGATTAGGTTAGCACAAACTTATATCCCTTTTTGGCATCAAAGAGTGACTTCAGTCACGTTGCTCAATTCAATTAAAAAATTATTTAATAAAAAATAGGTTGATTGCTTAAATTTGGAACACTCATGGCGCGATTCAGTTTATTGATTGTCACTTTTTTAGTTTTTGCATACTTACCTACTAAGGGTCAATCTTTAGGTGAAATGGAGGGAAAACTAGATACCGCCTATTTTGCTAAAAAAAATACTGGTCACATTAAGATTGATGGCAACCTCACAGAAGAGGTTTGGCAACATGCACAAAAAGCCACCCATTTCGTTCAGAATTTTCCGAATGATACCATGCTTTCAGCAGCTAGGTCGGAAGTAATGGTTACCTACGATGACAAGTTCATCTACTTCGCAGGAACTTTTTACAATTCAGAAAAACACCAGAAATATGTTACGCCATCATTGAAACGCGATTTTCGAGGTGAGGCAAATGATGCCATTGTGATTAGTATTGATCCATTTATGGATCGATTGAATTCATTTTCTTTTGGTATTAACCCATTCGGGGTTCAACGAGAAGGATTGGTGGTGAATGGTGGTGTGGTGAGTGAAGATCTAAGTTTGTCGTGGGACAATAAATGGTACAGTGAAGCCAAGATTCATGAGGATTACTGGACCATGGAAATGGCTATTCCTTTGGTTACCCTAAGGTTCAGAAATGGTGCAAAGCAATGGCTTATCAATTTTTACAGATTGGATTCTCATAATGGAGAAAGATCTGGTTGGGCAAGAATACCCAACCAGTATGCCATGATTTCACTTGCATTTTCTAAGCCACTAGAATTTGAAACACCCATCGTAAGAAAAGGTCCGAATATTTCTCTTATTCCATATGTATCACCTGGACTTTCAAGAACACCTCAATTCAATAATCAGAATAAGTTCAATAGCAAAACAAACCTTGGATTTGGAGGAGATGCTAAAATTGGTATTGGCTCTTCATTGAATGTCGACCTTACTTTCAACCCCGACTTTTCTCAAGTGGAGGTCGATAACCAAGTGACCAATCTTGATCGTTTTGAAATCCTCTTTCCCGAAAAACGACAGTTCTTTTTAGAAAATGGCGATCTATTTGCCAATTTTGGAACAGATGGTGCAAGACCATTTTTCTCTAGAAGAATTGGTGTAACAAGAGATCCGAACACAGGTCAGAATATTCAGAATAAAATTGATGCAGGCTTGAGGTTAAGTGGTAAAGTACATGATGATTTAAGGATTGGCGTCTTACAGATGAGAACAGCAGCAATTGATTCTATCAACCAACCTGCCAATAATTTTTCAGTTATTGCCTTGCAACAAAAACTATTTCACAGATCTAGCTTAGGAGTGATTTTTACCAATAAAGATGTAGTAGGTACCAAAGACTTTAATAGAGTGGGAGGAATTGAATACAATATTGCCTCAAAAAATAATGCTGTAAATGGTAAAGTATTTTACATGCAATCATTTGATCCATTCAAAACCAAAGACAATGCTTCGTTTGGAACAAATATCATTTACAATACAAGAACATTTGAAACCAGACAGCGACTACAATACATCGGAGAAAACTTTAACCCAGAAGTAGGCTATTTAAGAAGAGCAGGATTTACAAGATTAGCTGGTGACGCACAACTCAAATATTATCCTTCATCTGGAAAGATTAATCGTCATGGTCCAATGATAGATTACGACTTCACTTATTTCCCAGAGAGAGGAATGACTGACTATGATTTGAATTTAATGTACAATGTATTGTATAAGAATTTTACCCAACTTCTATTCCGTTTCAGAAGAGATTACACCAAACTAACAGATGATTTTGATCCTACTAATACAGGTGGTGAGAAATTAAAGGCAAATGAGGCGTTTGTATATTATTCAATGATTGTGAGTGTTGTGACCGATCAAAGAAAAAAACTATTTGGAAGATTTCAAACAAGATCTGGTCAGTATTTTAATGGAACCAGAATAAACTTAGATGCAGATGTTAGCTACAGGATACAACCCTATGGAAGTATTTCAACTGTGTTCTCTTATAACAAACTGAAATTTCCTAGTCCGTATAAAAGTGTGGACTTGATCTTATTCGGTCCGAAAGTTGACCTGACCTTTACCCGTTCGCTGTTTTTATCTGCACTGGTTCAATACAATAATCAAATCAACAACATCAACACAAACATAAGGTTCCAATGGAGATTTGCTCCTGCTTCTGATTTGTTCATCGTATATACAGACAACTATTACGCAGACACTTACCGTTCTAGAGGAAGTGCATTGGTACTAAAAGCAACCTATTGGTTAAACCTTTAATCAATAGGTACTTGTGCGATAATGCGCAATGGACCCCCACTGCCTTTCCCTATTTTCATAGGTAAAGCAACAACATACAATCCTGTTGGTGGTAATTTATCTAAAGCAGCAACGTTTTCAAATCCAGGTCTGTTGCTACCCATTAAAATTTGGTGTGTTTTAAAATCTTTTGACTGACCGTAGTCGATACTTGGTGTATCAATTCCCAAAGCCTTGACATTCCTTTTTTCAACCAAGAATTGTGTTGTTTCGGGATGGATACCTGGAAAATGAAGTTCAGGGATAGCTTCAACTCCTCTTTTGGCCGTCCCGAAATATTTTTCCCTATCTGGATAAAACTGACCATAACCAGTCTTGAATAAAATGATAGTATTGGGCTTAAGTTCTCCATGTTCTAATTCCCAAGCCTCAATATCTGCAATAGTAATTTGGTAATCGCGATTCTTAAGTGCATTAGCAGAAACATCAATCACAACTGCATTTCCTGTTAGATTTTCCAATGGTAGCTCATCCAAGGAAAGTCCCTTTTCCGCAAAATGCACTGGAGCATCCAAATGCGTGCCTCCGTGTTCTGGGGTCATAATGGTGTAAGAAGAATAAAAATAACCACCCGGCGTAACCCCTAAAGCATCTGTTTTATGCTCAAAACCAGTAGCATTATTTGGCCAATAAAGGGTGGTGCTATCGTAGGCGTAGGAAAGATCTACCCAGTTGCTATCAACATAAGTATGTTCCTTGGGCTTTTCTGTACAAGAAAATAAAACAGTCAAAAGGACTAAAGTTAGCAGGCGCATTTCAGAAAATTTTCGTCTAAAATACTTAAAAATACGAGCAAAGAGGGCAGTTATGGTTAGTTTTCAGCATGAAGACTTGCACATGAGAAAAAATAAATTTAGATTTGTCTAAATTATATGTTAGACATCAATAAATATTCTGTCTCGGAAGAGAACTATATAAAAGCCATATTCCATTTACAAGAAGAGGTGGAAAGGGTAAATACAGTTCAATTGGCCCAGACCATGAAAACCAAACCGGCTTCTATCACTGATATGTTGAAAAAGCTGAAAGCCAAGAAACTATTAGACTATCAACCCTATTACGGTTTCAAACTAACAGCTGAAGGCAATAAGATAGCGCTTGGAATTATTAGAAGACATCGCATTTGGGAATACTTTTTAGCAGAAAAGTTGAAATTCAACCTTCATGAAATTCATGAACTGGCAGAAGTTTTGGAACATGTAAGCAGTAAAAAGCTCATTGACAAATTAGATGCCTATTTAGGTTCGCCTAAATTTGATCCACATGGAGATCCTATTCCAGATTTGGAAGGAAAAATTGCACTAGACAATCATGTATCTCTTGCAGAAATGGAAGAGAAAACGAAAGGGAGTGTCTGTAGAATCGGAAATGCTTCAAAAAAAATCATGGAATTGATTAGTCACCAACAAATTAAAATAGGCTCTCAAATTATAATTGAAAAGAAATTTGAGTTTGATGCGTCCATGGAAATAACAGTTGACAGAAAACACAAAGCCAACATTAGTCAGCAATTAGCGAAAAACATATTCATCAGTTATGAGGCTAAAAAGAGATGATAATGTTTCATTAAGCGAGGTGAACCAATCGGTTGATACTACACATGTTAAAACCGGCTGGAGGAAAGCTTTTGCCTTTTTTGGTCCTGCTTATATGGTTAGCGTTGGTTACATGGACCCAGGGAACTGGGCGACAGACATTGCTGGGGGCAGCAAGTTTGGGTATCAATTGATTTGGGTTTTGTTGATGAGTAATTTAATGGCATTGCTCTTACAAAGTTTATCTGCCCGACTAGGAATTGTTAGACAAGTTGATTTGGCTCAAGCAAATAGACAAACCTATCCCAAGGCTATAAATTTCATGTTTTACCTGCTAGCAGAAATTGCTATTGCTGCTACTGATCTTGCGGAAATAATTGGTATGGCAATTGGTATTCAATTGCTAACTGGACTACCATTGATTTGGGGTGTTTTGCTTACAGTTGCAGATACATTTTTATTTCTTTTGTTACAAAGATGGGGTATTAGAAAGATGGAGGCCTTTATTATTGCGCTTGTAGGAATCATTGGGCTTAGTTTCTTAATTGAAATGTTCATTGCACAACCCCATCTTGGTGAAGTTGCAAAAGGTTTTGTTCCTAGTTTACAAAATGAGGAAGCGCTTTACATTGCCATAGGCATAATTGGAGCAACTGTAATGCCCCATAATTTATACCTGCATTCTGCTTTGGTACAAACAAGGAAAATTAACCGAGATGAAAAATCAATCCGGAAAGTCATTAAGTACAATTTCATTGACAGTGCAATTGCATTGAATCTTGCATTTTTTGTAAATGCTTTTATTTTAATTCTTGCAGCAACAGTATTTTTTAAAGCTGGTAAAACTGACATTGCAGAAATCAGACAAGCGCATGAATTACTTGCACCCATGCTTGGCACTAACCTTGCACCTATTTTATTTGCAATTGCATTGATTGCAGCAGGACAAAGTTCTACCATTACAGGAACCTTAGCGGGTCAGATTGTCATGGAAGGATATCTCCAGCTCCACATCACACCATGGGTAAGAAGATTGATTACACGTTTAATTGCAGTTATACCTGCAGTTGCTGTGATTTTAATCAATGGAGAGAATAATATTGACGACTTATTGATTTTGAGTCAGGTCATTCTTTCTCT
>JBEBDP010000036.1:0-13736 GCA_041156925.1 Bacteroidota bacterium
AGCCGGTATTTCTAATGCCGGAAAATGATCATAGTAGTACCATCACATTGGAAGGAGGAGACGTGATGATGGTTTCACCTGAGCATTTAATTATTGGAATAAGCGAAAGGACTTCCTCTGCTGCTGCGGCACAACTTACAGAGACTTTGTTTCATAGGGGTTTGGTGAGTAAAGTGAGTGTTGTTAAAATACCTGCTAAGCGAGACTATATGCATATTGATACCATCTTTACTCAGGTTAAAAAAGATGTGTGGGTGATGATGGGATTGTTTTCTGAACAAATGAACAATCATGAGCAGAGAAGCAGTATTGAAAAAACTTTGTTGGGGGATGATGCAGAAAAGGTTGAAGTGTTTCAATTTAATAGAACAGCCGCTCAACAGCCCATTCGTTTTAGCAGTCTAGAAGCTTTGTTGCGCGACATCAGCATCAATGATTTAGGCTGTGAATCGGTTAAAATCATTTTCTCTGGTAACAACGAGTATCCTTATGCAGTAAGAGAACAATGGACCGACTCCTGTAATTTGCTTGCATTAAAGGAAGGTGTTGTGCTTTCTTATGATCGCAATGAAAAAACTGTAGCAGCTTTTTCTCAAGCAGGTTTTAATGTAATTAAAGTACAAGATTTGATTCTTGATCTTGAAGAAGACCGCATCAGGGTTGAGGATATTGAGGATACTGTAATTGTTATGCCTTCAGCAGAACTTTCAAGAGCAAGGGGTGGATTTCATTGCATGAGTATGCCGATTAATAGAGATTAAAAATATTGTTATGAAAACAATAATGATGATTGAGCCGGTATCGTTCGGCTTTAATGAGGAAACAGCCGCGAATAATTATTTTCAAAAAAAAGAACAGATTGATGATGCGCAATCAAAAGCATTAGTAGAGTTTAAACGCTTTGTTGAGCATTTACAATCGCATGATATTGATGTATTGGTTGTTCAAGACACGCCCTCTCCCTTAACACCTGATTCTATTTTCCCCAACAACTGGATTTCTATACACGAGGAAGGGAAAATGGTTTTGTATCCTATGTATGCCAAGAACAGGAGACAGGAGAGAAAGCAGACAGTTATTGATGCAGTAAAAAATAACTTGGGTATTGATGAAGTAATTGATTTTACGCATTTTGAAAGCAGTCACAAATACCTCGAAGGAACAGGTAGTATGGTGTTGGACAGAAAAAACAAGATTGCTTATGCTTGTATTTCAGAGCGAACGGATGAAAATTTGTTCCTGACTTTCTGCAAGAAAATGAATTATACTCCTGTGCTGTTTCATGCCCATGATCAAAGAGGATTAATGATTTATCATACCAATGTATTGATGTGTATGGCTGATCGGTATGTAGTGATTTGTCTGGATGCTGTTTATGATCAAATAGAAAGAGAAAAACTAATTGAACAATTTACTGCTACCCAAAAAGAGATTATCAATATCAGTTTTGATCAAATGGATCATTTCTGTGGAAACATGTTGCAGGTGAAAAATAAAAATGGTGATTATTTTCTCGTGATGTCAACTCAAGCATTTAATCATCTTGATACTGAACAGGTAAAGCGACTTGAATCTTATCAACCTATCATCCACAGTGATATTACTACTATTGAAACACTTGGTGGTGGAAGTGCTCGTTGTATGATGGCTGAGTTGGGTTAATGGTAATAATTGGCCGTCTGTTCTTGTTTTTTGCTTATTTTCAAAAAATAAATAACGATTGACTTATGCCACTTCAACTATTGATTGCTCGTATCTCATGTGCAGTATTTTTACTTTTAACTTCTATTTTTTCTTTTGCACAAGATGACCAACGATTGATCATCATCACAACAGATGGATTTAGGTGGCAAGAGGTGTACAATGGAATGGATGCAGCAATAGCAAGCGATAAGCGATTCAACCAATATGATAGCGCAGGTATTTTCAATGCTTATTGGGATCAATCGCCCGAGGCTCGTCGTCAAAAATTATTACCGTTTTTTTGGGGTACCATTGCCAAACAGGGACAACTTTATGGCAATCGTAAATTTGGTAATAAGATTGATAATGCCAATCCTTATTGGTTTTCGTATCCGGGCTACAGTGAAATATTAACTGGACATGTAGATACCCTGATCAATTCAAACGAGTATCCACCAAATCCTCATAAAACGATTCTTGAATATTACAACTCACTTCCGGCGTATAAAGGGAAAGTTGCTGCATTTGCAGCATGGGATGCGTTTGATAGGATCATTAATGAAAAAAGAGCGGGATTACCAGTGATCAATGGATTTGATGATAATAGTGTTGCGTCAACGGATCCTGAGATGAAATTATTGAATGATATGGTCCGCACTTCTTTCAAACCTTGGGGTAATGTAGAATGCCTGGATGTTTTTACCCATTATCAAGCATTTACATATTTAAAAAATAAGCGACCTAAGGTGATGTATATATCTTATGGTGAAACTGATGAGTTTGCACACCATGGAGAATATAAACATTACCTCAATGCAGCCCATCAGTTTGATGAGTGGGTGGGAAATATTTGGAACTGGGTGCAATCACAACCGGATTATAAAAACAAGACCACTTTGTTGATTACTACTGATCATGGTAGGGGCGATATCAAGAAAGAAGAATGGACCGATCATGGTAGTGGTGTACAGGATGCCTTTCAAATTTGGTTTGCCGTAATGGGTCCGAAAGTGAAAGCTATGGGAGAAATGAAGACCAATCAGCAATTTTACCAAAAACAGCTGGCACAGACTGCAGCCCAACTAACAGGACATACTTATGAGGCAGTCCATGGGGTTTCTCCTGCAATACCGGTTGTCCAAAAATAAGTTTTCGAAGACCTTCCCTTCGTAACTTTGCCTTTCAACTGATATTCTATGCCATACAGCTCAGTGAATAAGGTCCGCATAGTTACGGCTGCTTCTTTATTCGATGGTCATGATGCCGCCATCAACATCATGCGCAGGATCATGCAATCCTTGGGAGCAGAAATCATTCATCTCGGTCATAATAGAAGTGCAAGAGAAATTGTAGAAGCTGCCATTGAAGAGGATGCACATGGAATTGCGATAACTTCCTATCAAGGTGGTCATCTTGAGTTTTTCAAATACATCAAGGATTTGTTGGTTGAAAACGGATGTAGCCACATCAAGATTTTTGGTGGTGGTGGCGGTACTATTCTGCCGACAGAAATAGATGATTTACATGCTTATGGAATTGATCGTATTTATTCTCCAGATGATGGAAGAAGCATGGGCTTGGAAGGTATGATTGAAGATGTGATCAAACGATGCGATTATGCAATTGATCAACCTTATAACTCAACAGTTAAGATTAGTTGGGGAGAGCAAAAAGATATCAGATCAATTGCACGTTCCATTTCATTGGCGGAACAAGGCAAAATTGAAACCATAAAAAATGAATTACCTGCAATACCAGTTTTAGGAATTACAGGTACTGGTGGTGCAGGAAAATCATCCATCACTGATGAATTGGTGAGAAGATTTTTAAATAGCTATCCTGATAAGAATATTGCTGTTATTTCTGTTGATCCTTCTAAAAAGAAGACAGGCGGCGCATTGTTAGGCGATCGCATCAGGATGAACAGTATTTCATCACCTCGTGTGTATATGCGTTCGCTCGCAACAAGAGAAAGTGAAAAATCTTTGAGTGGTGTTGCAAAAGATGCCATTGCCATTTGTAAGCAACATCACTTTGATTTGATCATCTTAGAAAGTGCGGGTGTTGGACAAAGTGATGCATCTATTGTTGATCATTGTGATGTTAGTTTGTATGTGATGACACCTGAGTATGGCGCAGCTTCTCAGTTAGAGAAAATCAACATGCTAGATTATGCAGATGTGGTAGCATTAAATAAATCAGATAAGCCAGGTGCAAAAGATGCACTGCATGATATTAGAAAGCAGTATAAGCGAAATCATGGATTGTGGGATGCGTCTGATGATACATTGCCAATACTTGCTACAGTGAGTTCTCAATTTAATGATGAGGGGGTTAACAAACTTTTTACTTTGTTAATGCTGAAGATTTTTGGTGAGCAACCTCGAACTGTTTCAGAAACTCCAATTAGTATATCTTCTATAGTCATTCCATCGTCTCGGGTGAGGTATTTATCTGAGATTGCCGACGAAGTTCGGAAATACAATCAGCTTGCTAAAGAACAATCAAAGCTCGCTTCAGATTTGTATAAATTGAATGGTACTGTTTCTTTGTTGGGCGAGCAAGATGGTGAATTGAAAAAACAACTTCAAGAAAAAATTGAGCTAGTTGGAAAAAAAATGTTTCCCTTGTGTAAGAAGTTGATTGATGAGTGGGAAGAAACCAAGAAAAGATATGAAGCTGATTATTTTGAGTATCAGGTTAGAGATAAAGTAATACGCAGACCACTAAAGACTATTTCATTATCTGGTACCAGCATTCCAAAAATTGCTGTCCCACGTTTTAGCGACTGGGGAGATATTTTACATTGGCGCTTACAAGAAAATTTTCCTGGAAAGTTTCCATACACTGCATCGGTTTTTCCACTTCGTAATAGCAGTGAAGATCCAACAAGAATGTTTGCCGGTGAAGGCGGTCCTGAAAGAACGAATAAGCGTTTTCACTATTTATCTTCATCACAAGCGTTCAAAAGATTATCGACAGCCTTTGATAGTGTAACCTTATACGGACAAGACCCTGATACCAGGCCAGATATATATGGTAAGGTGGGAAACAGCGGTGTTAGTGTAGCTACTGTTGATGATGCAAAAAAATTATACAGTGGATTTGATCTCTGTGATCCTAATACATCTGTATCCATGACCATTAATGGTCCCGCTCCCATGCTGCTCGCCTTCTTTTTACATGCAGCCATTGATCAGGCTTGTGAAAAGTATATAACTGAACATCAATTGTGGGATAAGGTTAACGGGATTAGAGATAAGAGGTATGTTGGATTAACAGAAGTGAACTATAGTGATCCTCAAACTCCTGGTTCACTTCCAGAGGGGCATAATGGTTTGGGTTTGAAACTACTTGGGCTAAGTGGAGATGAGGTATTGGATGCAGCAACTTATCATCAGATCAAGGCTAAGGTATTGCAACAGGTAAGAGGTACTGTACAGGCAGATATCCTTAAAGAGGATCAGGCGCAGAACACTTGTATTTTTTCAACTGAGTTTGCTTTGCGTTTGATGGGAGATGTACAATCCTATTTTATTGAAAATAGTGTACGTAATTTTTACAGCGTATCTATTAGCGGTTATCATATTGCCGAAGCGGGTGCCAATCCAATTACACAATTGGCATTTACCTTATCGAATGGCTTTACCTATGTAGAATATTATTTGTCGAGAGGAATGAAGATTGATGATTTTGCACAAAATCTTTCTTTCTTCTTTAGCAATGGTATGGATCCTGAATACAGTGTAATTGGGCGTGTAGCAAGAAGAATTTGGGCAAAAGTGATGAAGCATAAATACAATGCTAACAGCCGCTCTCAAAAACTGAAATACCATATTCAAACCAGCGGAAGAAGTCTACATGCACAAGAAATAGATTTCAACGACATCCGCACATCATTGCAAGCATTGTATGCGATCTATGATAATTGTAATTCATTGCATACAAATGCATATGATGAAGCCATCACTACGCCGACCGAAGAGAGTGTGAGAAGAGCGATGGCCATACAGTTGATCATCAACAAAGAATTAGGATCTGCTAAAACAGAAAATTTCATACAGGGCTCATTTATTATTGAAGAGCTGACTGATTTAGTTGAAGAGGCAGTCATGTTGGAGTTTGATCGATTAACAGAAAGAGGAGGTGTGTTAGGCGCGATGGAAAGAATGTACCAGCGCAATCGTATACAGGAAGAGAGTATGCATTATGAAACGTTGAAGCATAAAGGTGAAGTGCCAATAGTTGGTGTTAATACGTTTATTGGTAAATCTGGTAGTCCCACTTTAATACCCGACCAAGTCATCAGGAGCACCAATGAAGAAAAAGATCAGCAGATCAAAAATTTACAAGCTTTTCACTTGCGCAATAAGGTAGATGCAGAACAACAACTGAAAAAGTTAAAGCAAGTAGCAAGAGAGCAGGGCAATTTATTTGAAGCATTGATGGAGGCAGTGAAGTATTGTTCATTGGGACAAATAACAGATGCCCTGTATGAAGTAGGTGGTCAGTACCGCAGGAATATGTAGGCATTTAATAGTCTACTAATTTGGTATGGTAATAAATCTTTATTAATTTTGTATCGACAATGAAAAAGAATTCTAGCTATTTATTACCGATACTGATGATTGCATTTTTTCTAGATCTATTTGCTGATGTTTCTGCACAAGGTAAGTCCAAGCAGTATGCTGATGAAATCAAGCAATGGGATGAAAAGCGACTTTCAGTATTGAAAGGAGCAACTGGTTGGGTGAATCTAGCCGGTTTGTATTGGTTGAAGCAGGGTGAAAATAGTTTTGGAAGTGCATCTTCTAATGCATTGGTATTTAAACATGATGCCTTCCCTTCCAATTTGGGAAAGTTTATACTTGATGGAACAGAAGTAAGATGGGAGACTGCAGAAGGGAATGAGGTTACAGAGAAAAACGTTCCTTTTAAAAGTGGTGTGATTTTTAAAGTTGATCCATCAACTACAGTTTCTCTGAGTTACAAAACATTTCGCTGGAGTATTATCAAAAGAGAAGACTTGATTGGTGTTAGATTTAGGGATTTGGCTAATCCTGCTCTTGATGCGCTTAAAAAAATAGATAGGTACAAACCCAGTGAAGATTGGATTTTAGAAGCAGAGTTTAAACCATCGTTGGTACCAACTATAACTACTACCAATGTATTAGGGCAGTCGTATCAACAACCACATCCTGGTAAAATTATTTTTAAAATTGATGGTAAATCATATGCATTAGATGTAGTGGATGAGGGAGAGGAAGGTCAGTACCACATTGTATTTGGCGATGCCACCAACGGTGATGAAACATATGCATCAGGAAGATTTATTGATATACCAAAGCCAGATGCAAATGGTGTGACCAAGATAGATTTCAACAAGGCCTATAATCCACCTTGTGCATTTTCAGCATTTTCAACTTGTCCCATTCCTACTAAAGCAAATACGCTACCTGTATCCATTAAAGCTGGAGAAAAGAAAGTGCATTAGTTGATGCATCTTTAGTGCACAGCTGGTTAAGGAAATTAACTTATATTGAGTAACCTTAACCAAAACAAATCACATGCAATTTTTAGGACCTGTCGACTGGCTGTTTGTCGTCTTGTATCTTCTTGTAATTGGTGCTGTTTCAGTATGGAGCATCAAAAAAAGTAAGGAAACCACTTCAGATTATTTTTTGGCTAACCGTAATTTAGGTTGGTTTGTAATTGGTGCTTCTATTCTTGCATCTAACGTAGGTTCAGAACATATTGTAGGTCTTGCAGGTTCTGCTGCAAAGTCTGGAACTGTATTAGGGCATTATGAGTTACATTCTTATATAGTACTTATTCTCGGTTGGGTCTTTGTACCTTTTTATTTACGCAGCTCGGTATATACTATGCCAGAGTTTTTGGAAAAGCGCTTCAATCCACAAGCGAGGAGATTGCTTACCATAATTCAGTTGATCAGTTATGTAATTGCGAAAGCATCGGTCACCATTTTTGCAGGTGCGTTGGTGTTTAATCAGTTCTTGGGGGTTGACTTCTGGACAGGTGCTGTAATACTGGTGGTAGTAACTGGTGTGTATACTATATTGGGTGGATTGCATGCAGTGATGTATACCGAAGCTATTCAGGCCATTGTGTTGTTGTCCGGTTCTTTCCTGTTGATGGTTTTTGGATTAAGAGAAGTAGGAGGATGGGATAATTTAATGCAATCCCTTCCCAAGGAAAAACTAAACATGTTTTTGCCATTAAGTGATCCAGAATTTCCATGGTTGGGTATTTTATTGGCCTCGCCTATTGTAGGAGTTTGGTATTGGTGCACCGATCAACATATTGTGCAAAGATGTCTTGCTGCAAAAAATGAGCAGGAAGCAAGAAGAGGAACCATATTCGCGGCCTTGTTGAAGTTATTACCCTTTTTCATTTTTTTAATTCCTGGTTTGATTGCATACACCTTGAGTGTACAAGGAAAGATACAATTGGATGATAACAATGCAGCATTCCCAGTGATGGTAAAAGCGATTATGCCAGTAGGTTTGCGAGGTGTATTGGCAGGAGGATTATTAGCTGCCTTGATGGGTTCACTTGCATCAGTGTATAATGCTTGTTCAACTTTGTATACCATCGATATTTATAAAAAATCACATCCTAATGCCAGTGAAAAAGAATTGGTAAAAGTGGGACGTATTGCGACTGGTATCATTGTATTATTAGGCATGGCTTGGATTCCATTGATGGGAAAAATTGATGATGGTTTGTATAACTACTTGCAAACTGTTCAATCTTATTTGGCGCCTCCAATATCAGCTGTATTCTTGTTGGGAGTATTCTTCAAGCGATTGAATGCAAAGGGGGCTTATACTGCAATGGTATCTGGATTTATTTTAGGTATTGCAAAACTGACAATGCAAATGTTCCATAATAGTTTTGAAACTGGATCTTATTTGCATCAGTTTGCAACCATGAATTTCCTTTATTTCTGTATTTGGTTATTCTTGTTCAGTATTGTTGTGTTTGTGGTGATCAGTTTGATGAGTGCTGCGCCTTCTGAAGAAAAAGTAAGGGGACTTACTTTTGCAACCACTGTTGCGGAAGATAAAGCTGCTAGTCGCGCTACATGGAATTGGATTGATGTGACTTTATCTGTTTTTGTTCTTGCTGTTATTCTTGGCATCTTCCTTTACTTCTCTCCGTTAGGAATTGCTAAGTAAATAGTTAATAAACTTTGTATAATAAAAAAGAGCAGTTGTACACTGCTCTTTTTTTATGAAGTCATTTTAGTATTTCGGGACTGGTGGTGGTCCGTCTGGTAGCATTGCTTTCCACACTTCATTTCCTTTTCTCTTTTCAAATTCAGCACGCATCTCTTTTCTTAAACTTTCGTTTTCAAAAAGATCAACCATTGTTGTTCCCAAAGATTTTGCAGCGAACAACATTCCTTTGTGACCTATGCTCATACCACCGCAGGCAACTACTACCCAAGAATGCCATGGTGATTTGTAGGGTGCGGTCGCGGCGTTCAAGGTTATTTCCGGTACGATATAGCTTACATCACCAACATCGGTTGAACCACCATCTGGATCAGGTCTTGTTGCTTCCAGTGCTTTAATGTTTCCATTGATGCCTTGAGGTGTTGAACCATATTCTTTCATGATTTTGTTGGCGAAAGCAATTTCCTCTTCTGTGTATTTAATGGGTCCAACCAGTTCCATGTTTTTATGCAATGCTTTCGCACCGGTTTCATTGACCAATAGCTCATAGAGTCCATTGTCCATAAAGAAGCTTGCTTGTGTTCTTGTCATCTTTGCAGCACCTTCAGCAATCTCTTTCATTCTTTCTTCAATCTCTGCAACGCCACTTCTTTTTGAATCACGGATCCAGATCCATACACTTGCTTCGTCAGGTATAACATTGGGAACGTTGCCAGCATTTTTATAAACATAATGAACACGAACACTAGGTCTCATGTGTTCACGTAAAAAATTCATACCGATGTTGAAGAGTTCTGCAGCATCTAAAGCACTTTTTCCATTCCATGGATCAGCCGCAGCGTGAGCACTTTTACCTTTAAAAGTAACGGTATAACTTACGATGGCTTGTGAACTTTGCATATTGGCTTTGTTTTCATAATCCGGATGCCAGTCGAGGCACACATCCAAATCATTGAACACACCATCTCTTGCCATATATACTTTTCCAGCGAGGTCTTCTTCTGCAGGGGTGCCATAAAACCTGATGGTTCCTTTTAATTTACCAGATGCAATGAGTTCTTTGATGGAGACTGCAGCACCAAGACTTGCTGCGCCAAACATATTGTGACCACAACCATGACCAGCAGCTCCTTCTTTTAGCGGTTCTTTTGTGGTTTGTGCTTTTTGGGATAATCCGGGTAAGGCATCAAACTCACCGAGAATGCCAATAATCGGTTTTCCCGATCCGTATTCAGCTATGAAGGCCGTTGGAATACCAGCAATATTACGCGTGACTTTGAAACCTTGTTTTTCAGCGTATTCTGAAAGTGCTTTTGCTGATTGGTGTTCCTTCATGGCAATTTCAGCATGAGCCCATACTTCATCGCTGAGGCCAATTAATTCTTTTTCGTGTTTGGCTACAGAGCTGAGCACAGCTTGTTTATTTGCAGGGATGTTTTGCGCAAAAACGAATGTGCTACAAAATGAGAGGAATAGTAAAAGATATTTTTTCATGATGTGGAGTGTAATTGTCTAAAGGTAAAAAAAGTTTAAATTGATACACAATTCGATTTATGAGGTTAATACTATTGTTTATTCTTTTTTTGTTTTCAATGGAAACATCAGCACAAACCATCAAGATGGCAACGTATAATCTGCGTTATGCCAATACAACAGATAAAGGAAACTTATGGACAGAGCGAAAGGGTGCGGTAGTGGACTTGATACAATATCATCAGTTTGACATCTTTGGTGTGCAGGAGGCAGTAAAACTTCAATTGGAAGATTTGAAAACTGCGTTGCCGAGTTTTGATTATTATGGAGTGGGAAGAGACGATGGACAATCAGCCGGTGAGCACTCATCAATTTTTTATAAGAAGGACAGGTTTATGCTTTTGGATAAGGGAGATTTTTGGTTGTCACAAACACCAGAAAAGCCTGGCTTTGGATGGGATGCCAAGTTCAATAGAATCTGCAGTTGGGTTAAATTGAAAGATAATCAGACGAAGAAAATATTTTTTGTTTTCAATGCACATTATGATCACCAAGGAATGGTTGCAAGAGAAGAAAGCAGCAAGTTGGTGTTGAGTAAGATTCAACTCATTGCAGGTGAAAGTGCAGTTGTATTTATGGGCGATTTAAATGGAGGAAGAGATACCAATTGGTATTTGTTACTGGCCAACTCAAGTAGTTTGAGAGATACATATGGATTGGTAGAAAAGCCTTACCAATTAAATGGCAGTTTCAATGGTTTTAATAACAATGAGGTAAGGAAGGATGTGATTGATCATGTATTTGTAACAAAACATTTTAAGGTAAATCGATGGGCTGTATTGACAGACACTTATTTTGGAAAATTTCCTTCTGATCATTTTCCTGTAGCAGTAGAACTAAATTTCTGATAAAAATTATATAAGCACCTAATCTTCATTCTTTCTAGGCTACTTATCCGTCAATAGTTTTGAGGTTGAAATAGTAATTGATAACCTCAAAATTTATGGTATGAAGACGGATTTGCAAATTCAAGCAGATGTTCAGAGTCAGTTGAAATGGGAGCCGCAGCTCACTGCATCTCAGATAGGCGTTGCAGTAAAAAATGGTGTTGTTACCTTATCGGGTATAGTAGACACTTTCCCCAAAAAACTCGCAGCAGAGCGTGTAACTAAGAATATTGTTGGTGTCAAAGCTGTAGCAGTCGATTTGCAAGTAGGTATATCCCCAGTTAATAAAAAATCAGATGCAGAAATTGCAGAGGCTTGTATCAATGCTTTGAAATGGGATAGCGCAGTTCCAGATGACAAGATTAAACTTAAAGTTGAGAACGGATTTATCATTCTAGAAGGTACTGTTGAGTGGAGTTACCAGCGATTAGCTGCAAAAAAAGCATTGGCCAATATCATGGGTGTAAAAGGAATTGAAAATTTAATAACAGTCAAGCAAAAGCCTTCTAGTCTGGACATCAAACAACAGATACGTGATAGTTTTATCAGGACAGCGGGACAAGAAGCAGATCGGATAAAAGTAGAAGTACTGGGTGATCGGGTGATTTTAAGTGGCACCGTTGCGTCATTACAGGAAAAAGAGGAAGCGGAAAACACCGCTTGGTCCGCCGCAGGTGTAAATGAAGTGGAAAATAAGATTGCGGTTGTGTATCAGGAAATATTCGAGTCTGCCTGATTGCGTATCTGAAAAGAACACCCGCTTTCGTGGGTGTTCTTTTTTTTATTTCATTACTACATCTGTAACCCAGTGCTGGTTTGAATTTGGTTGTTCTTCTGTTTCATCATCTTCTATAAATTCCTTCATTGTCTCAGAGAATGTATCTAGTGTATTGTTAATCAAACAATGAATAGTTCCTTCTTCTTCAATTGAACCCGCCTTTACTCCTGTCAGAACTTCAATACCATCGTCTATTGTATCAATTGCCCATATTTTAAATTTGTTTTGTTGTACTGCTTCAATTACTTCATCCTTCAACATTAGATTTTGAATATTGGAAGAGGGAATCATGATTCCTTGTTCTCCGTTTAGCCCCATCAACTTGCAGACTTCAAAATAACCTTCAATTTTTTCATTGATGCCCCCAATAGATTGAATTTCTCCTTTTTGGTTAACAGATCCTGTTACAGCAATACCTTGTTGAATAGGTGTTTTAGATAAAGAAGATAGCAGTGCATAGAGTTCAGTGCTCGATGCACTATCTCCTTCAATTTCAGCATAACTTTGTTCAAATACGAGTCGGGCTGATAAACTCACTGGTTTATCTTGAAAGAAGTGTTCTGCCAGATAGCCATTTAAAATCAATACACCTTTAGTGTGAATAGGTCCGCTTAACTCTGCTTCACGTTCTACAGTTATTACACCTTCTTTACCCAGATTAGTTGTACAAGTAATCTTATTTGGTTTACCAATCATGATGTCACCCATATCTATAATGGAAAGCGCATTCACTTGTCCGATTTTTTTGCCTGACAATTCAATGAGTATGTGTTTCTTTTTGATCATCTCATTGATCTTTTCAGCAATTAAATTGCTTCTGTATATTCTTTTCTCAATGGCTTTTTCTACATGAGGTGTTGAAATACTAGTTGAATTTTCTTCGTTGGCATAGTGGTTTGCCTCTCTCAATATATCTGCTATTTTACCAAACCGCATGCTTAGCTTGTTTTGGTCCTCTGTAAACCTTGCTCCAAATTCTTCCAGCTTTTTTAATGATTCAAGGTCTGGCACCAACATGTTTTCCTTTTCTGCAAGTCGCTTAAAAAACGAAATATAGTTTGCAGAATTTTGAGGAGTTCTATCCATCTCTGAATTAAAATCTGCCTTAACCTTGAACAATGATTTGAAATCATTATCATATTCATAGAGCAAATGGTAATAGATGGGTTGTCCAACTAAAATTACTTTTACTTGAAGCGGAATTGGATCAGGTTTTAAGGTTTTTGTAGTGAGGTAGCCCAACTGTTCTCCAATATCTTCAATTACTATTTCTTTGTTTCTAATGGCTCTTTTAAGGGCTTCCCACGAAAAATAGTTTTTGAATAGTTCAGGGGCTTTGATGATTAAATAACCACCATTGGCCTTGTGTAGAGACCCTTTTCTAATCATGGTAAAATCTGTGATGAGCGAGCCCATTAAAGATTCTTTCTCAACACTACCCAATAGATTAATATAGGTAGGGTTGCTTTCTATGACTACTGGCGATCCTTTTTGGCCACCATTGTCTACAAGTACATTTATTTGATAGCGTTTTGAAAATTCATTTTCTCTAGGAGCGATTTCTTCAAATTTTTCCTTTTGTGCAATCATGAAATCCGTTAGATTTTCAAGAATATCTTTTTTGACATTCATTAAGTAGTTGATAACATCTGGTAT
>JBEBDP010000037.1:0-2673 GCA_041156925.1 Bacteroidota bacterium
TTCACCCTGTACACCAAGCCTAACATAATGCCTTACGATAGATCCTTCACGATAAGAATATAAGCCACCAGCATAAAATTGTTCTCGTATAAATTTTGATTGATCCTTAAAGAAGACTTGCTTGTTGTCTTTTGTATCATAGTTCAATTCTCTGTTACGAGAATAGGAGAAATCAAATCCCCAACCATGTCGGAGGGAATTATCAGAAAACGGATTGTAATACCGCAACGCAGCTCTTTGTGTATAACCATTGATCAACCAAGCATTCAATCTGTCATTTCTGCCCGTAATATTCTGACCAATAAATTTCATTCCGTAATTAACCCTGTCTAAACTCAAATCATAATCCTTGATCCAAACATTTAAATTTCTGTCGATGGGTTTCAAATAAGGCAAGGGGAAAAAATACCAACGTTCTTTTACATCAGCGTATATATCCATAGAATCGCTAACCCAATTGGTAAAATTGACAGTAGCATCCACAAACAATGCGGTATTCATTAAATTTTGTCTGCTGGTCTGTACACCACTAAGAATTTCTGAAATTGAATAGGCTGATCCTTTCTTTAATGTTATTTCACGACCAATAATATAATTTTTGGTCTTTTTGTTTCCGGTGATGATGATGTTGCGAATGACCACTTTAGAACTTTGTAAGATGATATTATCTTGATACACTTCTTCCTCCTTGTCCTGTGAAAAGACAAGCAATACCGGTGTAAAAAGTAAAATCAATAGCGAAAAGTATTTTCGCAGCTGCATCATGTGGCAATTTACTTAAAACTAATAGGGGATTAGTAAATTGGCAAGAAAGGAATGATTAAATATTCAAGTAGTTAAAGAGATGATCCAGGTTGTTTTGTAATGCGTTATCATAGGTCTCTTCCCCATAATAATACAAAACATTGTATTCATGGCGTTGGAATGTTGCCACTATATCAGATATTTCCTCTTTATTTATTTTCAAAAGGACCTGTATCATACCAGTTTGAGCATCTGCAACCGTATTCATTTGCATAATCATGGCATCATTTGATTCTACCAACCGGTTGATGATACCAGGAGCATATTCACTTCTCATCATTTCAATGATCAAAAAAGAACCTGCATCAGGTGCGCCAATCATAGCAGTTACCGCATCTAGCAATTTCTCTGCATCAATCAAACCTTCCCACTCATGCTTCTCATTTACAACAGGAACGGCATGCAGATAATATTTTGACCTTACCCGCAGCGCCTGTAAAATATGGTCATTTGGTCTAACACTGTGCTTAACCAAGATATGTTGAATAGAAGATAGCTCTGTTTCTGGAGAAAAATCTAGTATGTCTTCTTCATGAACCATACCTAGAAATTGGTTGCCATCAAGTACCGGTAAATAATCAAGCTTGTTTTCTTCGAATTCCAGCAATACTTGTTCCACCTTATCGTGAAGGTCTAAGGTTGAAAAATTTGTCTCTAAAAGTTGACTGCAATAAGTCATGCTGTTGATTAATAGACCAATATTAGGCTTAATTTGCTGCAGCTGTCTTATGTTTTTCTAAAAATTTTGTAAGAATTAAGTTAAACTCCTCTGGAACCTCCATCATTGGGGCATGTCCACAATGATCAATGAAGTACAATTCACTGTTCGGAATCAATTTATTGAATTCTCTTCCCACAAAAGGAGGAGTAATGATATCGTTGTTACCCCAGATTAATAAGGTAGGCAATTGAATATTCCTGAGTTCATCGCCCAGGTTATTTTTGATAGCGCTTCTAGCCAATGAAATCACCTTAAGGGTTTTCATTCGCTCGTTTACGATCTGGTATACTTCATCCACCAATTCTTTGGTAGCTGTTTTAGGATCGTAGAAAGTTATTTCCGTCTTCTTCTTGATATACTCATAATCTCCTCTCTTTGGGAAAGTATCACCCATTCCATTTTCAAAAAGACCTGAACTACCAGTAAGTATGAGGGTTTTGATTTTAGGAGCAGTTTTTAGAACATGTACCAAGGCAACATGCCCACCCAAGGAATTACCCAATAAATGGATGCCACGATAGCCTCTGTGATCAATGAATTTACCAAGGTATTTCTCCAGCCCCCCTACTGTAGTGTGCAACAAATCCAATTCAAAAAGGGGAAGTAAAGGGACGATAACCTGATGAGTATGCTTGAAGTGATCAATGATACCTGAGAAATTACTCATCGCCCCAAATAGACCATGCAGGAGCATCAAAGGTTCACCCTGCCCTTCTTCAATAAACTTATACTTCCCATCTTGTTTTATCTCGTATGGTAAGCTCATAATTGTTTCCGAAACAGGTTAAATAATGGTTTCTTTAAGTGGTCGGTTGAAGCAAAGAAAAGTAAAATGAACGAATAAAAATAATCTTATTGTACTAGAAAGACTATTGTGCGATGGTTCAGGTTTTTTGTTGAATAAACTCTTTTGTATCATTAAACAAGTTCTTGATTGCAGGAAGCCATTCCGCAAAAAAATCAATTACCCAACCTCCAAAATTGATTAAATAAGTATATGATTTTGAATGAATTGCAGTCTCGTTACCTACAATTTCAAATTGCTTGAGGTATACCAAGACGACTGCAAAAATTGATAGGTAAATAAATAAATAGAGCAAAATCCCAGCAAGTCGGTTGACCAATCCCAACATCACCAACTCAACCGA
>JBEBDP010000038.1:0-17292 GCA_041156925.1 Bacteroidota bacterium
GCTGCTAGTCGCTCAAGGTAGATATTCCAAGCTTCCTGTAGTTTTTCAGATTCGAGCGTATGTGCAATTGATTTTTCCTGTTTTCGGGTTTGTATCTGGTCCCTGATTTTTTTCAACGCTCCTAGTCCCCCTGTTGGCGGAGTATTGAATGCTTGGCTAACCTCTTTTTGTTGAGCTGGACTGTTATCGGTAGTTTTTGTTTCCTGTTGGGGTGTTGGTACTGTCGTGGAAACAGATGCTTTATTTTCTATTGTCTTTGTTGCTGGGGTTGGTTCTTTTTTAAGGGAAGTCGACTTGTATTCTCTGATATCAAGCTGACGGAAGGCAACTGACTTTACTTCGTCAAGTCGTTTTTTTTTTGCTACCCCATCTGCTTCAATGAGACTTACTGCCTGTTTAAGGTAGTTGAGTTTAATGAGGTGAAATTCAACATGAAGCTTCTTGTTTCTGGCTTGTTTAAAACCAGCTTCTGCTTCTGTAAGAATATTCATTGCACCTATGATGTATGATGTTGAAATTTCAGTTGCACTTGCAATGTATTTATTTCTGAAGCCATCCATCACTTGTAGCAAACCAATAGATCTTGCATCCTTACTGATCAATAGATTTCTGAAAAATTCAGTCATGCTGTTCAATACCATATCGCCTTCAAATCCTTTCTTGTCTATTTCATCGAAAAGCGATAAAACGCCCGGTAGATCTTGGTTGTAGAGCATGTCCAACATCTTGAAGAAATAATCTTCGTCGAGTACATTGAGGTGCTCTAAGGTATTTGAGTAAGTGAGAGAGGCATTGGTAAAACTGACAATTTTATCCAACATGCTCAACGCATCTCGCATGCAACCATCACTTTTTTGAGCAATGATTTGCAAAGCTGCTGTTTCAGCTTGGATGCTTTCTTTTGTTGTGATTTCTTGCAGGTGTTCAACGATGTCATTTGGTGTTATTCTCTTGAAATCGAAAATCTGACACCTTGAAAGTATAGTGGGAAGAATTTTATGTTTTTCAGTAGTAGCTAGAATAAAAATGGCATGTGCAGGAGGCTCTTCCAAAGTCTTCAAAAAAGCATTGAAGGCAGATGCACTTAGCATATGAACCTCATCTATGATGTATACTTTGTATCTGCCTGATTGGGGAGCAAATCTTACCTGGTCAATAAGCTCTCTGATGTCATCTACAGAGTTATTGCTGGCAGCATCCAGTTCATGAACATTGAAGGTTGATCCAGTATTGAAGGATACGCAAGAACCACATTTGTCGCACGCTTCACCATCTGCTCCTACATTTTCACAATTGATGGTTTTGGCCAAAATACGCGCACAGGTTGTTTTACCTACACCACGCGGACCGCAAAACAAGAAAGCATGTGCAAGGTGATTTTGAAGGATGGCATTTTTTAACGTAGTAGTAATATGCGCTTGTCCCACCACAGTTGAGAAATGTTGGGGCCTGTATTTTCTTGCTGATACAACAAAATTTTCCATCCGGATGCAAGATAAGAAAAGGTTTAGCGCTTTGGAAGTGATGTGGAATAGTTTTTATTTGATTCATAGGTGGAGTAGTTTTAAATTACATATTGAACCCTCAAATTTCAATTTCAATGAAATACATCATGTCCCTCGACCAGGGAACCACAAGTTCAAGAGCCATACTATTTGCTCAAGATGGTTCCATCGCTGCAGTGGCTCAGAAGGAATTCAAGCAGATTTTTCCACATGCTGGATGGGTAGAACATGATCCCATGGAAATCTGGGTGAGTCAGGCTACTGTTGCAAAAGAAGTGATGCTTAAATTAAACATCAAAGCTGATGCTGTTGCTGCAATTGGTATCACCAATCAAAGGGAAACAACTGTAGTTTGGGATAGGTCTACTGGTCAGCCAATTTATAACGCAATTGTTTGGCAGGATAGAAGAACGGCTGAGTATTGTGATGGTCTGAGGGCGAAGGGACATGCAGAAAAAATCAAATTAAAAACAGGGTTAATCATCGATGCTTATTTTTCAGCCACCAAAATAAAATGGATCCTTGATCATGTAGAAGGAGCTAGGGACAAGGCTTCTAGGGGAGAGTTGGCTTTTGGTACAATCGATAGCTGGCTGCTTTGGAAACTGACCGAAGGCAAAGTGCATGCAACTGATGTGAGCAATGCATCTAGAACCATGTTGTATAATATTGAATCGATGCAATGGGATGAGGAATTGCTTCAGTTGTTTGACATCCCGTCCTCTCTATTGCCACAGGTAAAAAGCAATAGTGAAATTTATGGATATGCAACGGCCATCAATATGCATGAAGTACCTATTGCAGGAATGGCTGGTGATCAACAATCAGCCTTATTCGGACAAATGTGTAAGGAGGTCGGTATGGTCAAAAATACCTACGGGACTGGTTGTTTTATGCTCATGAATACAGGCACTAAACTGGTTCGATCCAATAATAATCTCTTGACAACTATAGCTTGGAAAATTGGTAACACCACGCACTATGCATTAGAAGGAAGTGTATTTATTGCTGGCGCTGCTGTTCAGTGGCTTAGAGATGGATTGAAAATCATCAAGCAATCTGCAGATGTGCAAAAGCTTGCTGCTTCAGTCAACGACACCGATGGTGTTGTTGTGGTGCCTGCATTTTCGGGACTAGGAGCACCACACTGGGATGCTTATGCCAGAGGCACCATCTTCGGAATAACAAGGGGAACAACAGATGCGCATATTGCAAGGGCCACTTTAGAAAGTATTGCCTATCAGACCTATGATGTAGTAAAAGCAATGGAGTCAGATGCGGGATTGCCAATAAAAGAATTAAGAGTAGATGGTGGAGCGACTGTCAACGATTTAATGATGCAGTTTCAATGTGATATTTTATCTGTACAAGTATTGAGGCCTGAAGTAATTGAAACGACTGCTTTAGGAGCTGCTTATTTAGCAGGACTTGCAACTGGATTTTGGAAAGACATTGATAGTATTGCAGCACAATGGAAAGTTGACGCTACTTTCTCTCCTCAAATGACAAATGAAGATAAAGTGAAACGTCTCGCTGCATGGAAGCGAGCAGTTACAGCTGTTTTGGCATGGAGTAAATAATGATATAAGTGGATAGAAGTTCAGCAATAGAAAATTTGAAAAGTGATATTCATTGGGACATCATCGTTGTGGGTGGTGGTGCAACTGGATTGGGTATTGCGGTTGATGCAGCCAAGCGAGGATTCAAAACAGTGCTGCTGGAAAAACATGATTTTGCTAAGGGTACTTCAAGTAGAAGTACCAAATTGGTGCATGGAGGGGTGCGTTATCTGGCACAGGGGAATATAAAATTAGTTATAGAGGCTTTAAGAGAAAGAGGGTTTATGTTGGCCAATGCGCCTCATCTCACACGGGTACAGCATTTTGTTATTCCTGCTTATTCTTATTTCTTAAAATGGTTTTACGGCATTGGATTGTTTTTATATGATTTGTTATCTAGGAAACTAAGTCTTGGTCATCCTGCTTTGTTGTCCAGAAAATCGGTTTTAAAAAAAATGCCAATGATTCAACCTAAGGGGTTGAAAGGAGGTGTGTTGTATACTGATGGACAATTTGATGATGCCCGCATGGCAATTGCATTGGCAATGACTGCGCACGACTTAGGAGCTGTTGTTATTAATTATATGCAGGTAACAGGATTAATTAAAGAGCATGACAAAGTTGTAGGAGTGGTTGTTGAGGATGAATTGAAAGGTGATCAATTTTCGTTGAAAGCCAAGGTGGTAATCAATGCTACAGGTGTATTTGCAGATACCATTTTAGATATGGATGATCCAGATGCACCTGCAATGGTTATGCCTTCACAAGGAGTTCATTTGGTGGTGGAGCAAAAATTTTTTCCTGGTACCGATGCATTGATGATTCCCAAAACAAAAGATGGAAGAGTCTTGTTTGCATTACCTTGGCATGGTAAAGTAGTTATTGGAACAACAGATACAGCATTAAATATTATCAATGAGGAGCCCATCGCATTGGAAGAGGAGATAGAATTTATTTTGATGCATTTTAATGAGTATGCAACTTCAAAAATTACAAGAAAAGATGTCTTGTCCGTTTTTGCGGGACTAAGACCATTGGTTAAAACATCCAATCAAACCAGCACTTCATTGGCTTCTAGAGATCATACCATTATCGTATCAAAGTCAAATTTGATAACCATAACTGGTGGTAAATGGACTACCTATCGTAAAATGGCAAAGGATGCTGTGAATAACGCTGCATTTGTTGCAAAGCTGCCAATTGTAAAATGCACAACAAGAAAATTAAAACTACACGGCTATACGAATTCACTAAAATATGGCGACAAATTTTCTGCATACGGCAGCGATGCAGAGTTGATTCTAGCAATGATCACTGAACGTCCAGAATTATCCAAATCTGTTCATGTTAAGTATGATTATTGTCAAGCTGAGTTAGAGTTTTCTGTCAGAAATGAGATGGCTATGACTGTTGAAGATATTCTCGCAAGAAGGAGTCGATTACTCTTCGTAGATGCTCAAGCTGCAATTGAAGCAGCTCCTGCTGTTGCTCATCAAATGGCTAAGTTGTTGAAAGAGGATCAGCAATGGGAAGAAGAACAGGTCTCTTCTTTTTTGGCAGTGGCCAATGGTTATCTTGCCGTAAAATCGTAATTTGATGATGTAAACCAAAACAACTTGCTATGAGCCCATTTGTATCAGAACTTATTGGCACTTCCGTTTTAATAGCTTTCGGCACCAGTGTTGTAGCCAATGTATTGTTGGATAAAACAAAAGGCAATAATGCAGGTTTGATTGTGATTGGATTTGGTTGGGCGATTGCAGTATTTGTTGGCGTGTTTATTTCTGCTGAGGCAAGTGGCGCTCATTTAAACCCTGCGGTTTCAGTTGGATTAGCTATGGCAGGTAAATTTGCTTGGTCTGATGTGCCAGGCTATGTTTTGGCTCAGTTTTTAGGAGCATTTATTGGGTCACTATTAACCTACTTGATGTATAAGGATCATTTTTCTGCAACAAAAGATCCATCACTTAAACTTGCGGTTTTTTGCAATAGTCCGGCTATAAACAAGCCCTTCAATAACTTGTTGACAGAAGTAATAGCCACTTTTATATTCATGTTGGCCATATTGTTCATACAAAAAGGAGAGATGAAGCTAGGTTCACTAGACGCTTTGCCGGTGGCTTTATTGGTTTTGGGAATCGGCCTTTCAATGGGTGGTCCAACAGGTTATGCCATTAATCCAGCCAGAGATTTGGGTCCCAGAATCATGCATGCCCTATTGCCCATCCCAGAAAAGGGCGAAAGTGGCTGGAATTATGCTGCTATTCCTGTTTTTGGTCCCATTATAGGGGCAATTTTAGCGGGACTCCTCTTTTCTTACCTATAGATCGGCCTTTTGTAAAAAAAATCCTTTTGCAATTTTTTTGATCCCCCCTTCCTGTTTACCTTTGCGGCCTGAAACTGATTTCATATCAAAATCAATCATTGAACATGGCTAATACAGGAAAAATTAAACAGGTAATCGGAGCGGTGGTAGACGTTGCTTTTGATGGCCAACTTCCAGAAATTTATAATGCACTTGAGTTGCAAAGAGAGAACGGCGACAAGCTTGTCCTTGAGGTACAGCAGCACTTGGGTGAAGACAGTGTTAGGTGTATTGCCATGGATGGTACTGAAGGTTTGGTGCGTGGTACAGCTGTAGTTGATACAGGAAAAGCTATCGCAATGCCAACAGGTGATGGTATCAATGGTAGATTGTTTAATGTAACTGGAGATCCAATTGATGGACTTCCTGCAGTTTCAAAAGAGAAAGGACGTGCAATTCACGCTAAGCCTCCTAAGTTTGAAGAATTAAGTACCGCAACTGAAGTACTTTTCACTGGTATTAAAGTAATCGATTTGATTGAGCCTTATGCTAAGGGTGGTAAGATCGGACTTTTCGGTGGTGCGGGTGTAGGTAAAACTGTATTGATTCAAGAGTTGATCAATAATATCGCCAAAGGTTATGGTGGTCTTTCTGTATTTGCTGGTGTGGGTGAGCGTACTCGTGAGGGTAATGATCTATTAAGAGAAATGATTGAAGCGGGCATCATGAAATATGGTGATGATTTCAAACACAGCATGGAAGAAGGTGGATGGGATTTGGATAAAGTTGATATGAATGGTTTGAAAGATTCAAAAGCAACCTTCGTATTTGGTCAGATGAATGAGCCTCCTGGAGCACGTGCTCGTGTTGCTTTGAGTGGTTTGACTATTGCAGAATATTTCCGTGATGGAGATGGTGAGGGTAAAGGAAAGGATATTCTTTTCTTCGTTGATAATATCTTCCGTTTCACACAAGCAGGTTCTGAGGTGTCAGCACTTCTTGGAAGGATGCCTTCTGCGGTAGGTTACCAGCCAACACTTGCTACTGAAATGGGATTGATGCAGGAGAGAATTACCTCAACCAAGAATGGTTCAATTACATCTGTTCAGGCGGTTTATGTACCTGCGGATGACTTGACTGACCCAGCGCCAGCTACAACATTTGCTCACTTGGATGCAACAACTGTATTGAGCCGTAAGATTGCCGACTTAGGTATCTATCCTGCGGTAGATCCATTGGATTCAACTTCAAGAATTCTTACACCAATGATTGTTGGTGAAGCTCACTATAATTGCGCAAACAGAGTGAAGTTGATTCTTCAGCGTTATAAAGAGTTACAAGACATCATCGCAATCTTGGGTATGGATGAATTGAGTGATGAAGATAAACTCACTGTATCACGTGCAAGAAGGGTTCAGCGTTTCTTGTCGCAACCATTCCACGTAGCAGAACAGTTCACAGGTTTGAAGGGAGTATTCGTAAATATCGAAGACACTATCCGTGGTTTCAATATGATTATGGATGGTGAAGTGGATGAGTATCCAGAAGCAGCATTCAACCTTGTTGGTACTATTGAAGATGCAATTGAGAAAGGTAAGAAGATGATGGAAGCTTCAAAAGCTTAATCTACCAAAAGCAACTAGTATGAAAATTGAAATATTGACACCAGAGAAGAAGTTGTTTTCGGGAGATGCCTATGGAATTCAACTACCTGGCATCAGCGGCTCTTTTGAGGTGTTGGAAAAGCACGCTCCAATGGTGAGTGCCTTGGGAAATGGTGCAGTAAAAATTCTATTAGACAAGAGCGGTAAAAGCAATTCTTTCAAAATCAACAGTGGTTTTGTAGAGGTGCTCAATAATCAAGTTTCCGTTTTGGTAGAAGGAGCTGTTGAATTATAATAGCCTAACAATAAAATTTGAAAGGGGACCATTGGTCCCCTTTTTTATTATAGCAATACTTTCAAAAGTTTATTGGAATACTCTGATGTAGTCAACGTACAACCACTGTGGGAAATAGGTTGTAGCATTTGGTGATCCAGGCCAGTTGCCGCCAATTGCTAGATTGATGATAAAGAAAAATGATTCATTAAAAGGGTGACCTGCACCTGCTAATGTGGCTGGGTTAAATTCATTGATTAATTTATCATCAATGAGCATTCTGATTTTATCTTGTTGCCAATCCAAAGAATAAACATGGTATTCATCTGGAAGGGGCGTATCATTTAACAAAGAAGATGTTCTGTTCGTTGCATTGTTACCCGCTTTGAAATGTATAGTTGAGTGTACTCTCTTTTCATCATGTCCAAGAAACTCCATGATGTCAATTTCTCCGCAAGATGGCCATCCAACGGTTTTGAAGTTAGCGCCTAGCATCCAGAAAGCAGGCCAGATACCTTGTCCCCTAGGGAGTTTTGCTCGAATATCAACTCTTCCAAATTTGAATTCACGTTTCCCCATGGAAATTAATCTGGTGGATGTATAATTCTTTCCCTCTCTTTGTTCAGTTCTTCCTTCAATGATCATTTTACCCTGACTGAATGATAAGTTTTCTCCAGCGGTATAATATTGCAATTCATTGTTTCCCCATCCACAATTCGGACAACCAGTACCAACATCAAAGCCCCAATTGGTAGTATTTAATTCAGGTGCATTGAATTCATCACTCCAAACCAAAGTTTTACCGGGATAATTGTCGGGTGTAGTATAGCCAATATCTGTTACTGGAATTTTTGTATCGTCATTGTTGATAACGCCTAAGCCAACACCATCCGAAATATTACAATTGCTTGCTTCTGAAAGTAAAATCTGAAACTCATCCATTCCTTCTTTCAAATCATCTGCTACAATAACCACAGTAACTTTCTTACTTGTTTCACCTGCTTTAAATATAACTGTCTGGGTGAGGGCTTGGTAATCTTCAACAGCCTTGGCGAAACCATCTTTTGTGGTAACCTTTACCGATGCTTCTTGTGATAAGGCAGTACTCAATTTTACCGTAAACTCCATGAAACTGGTTCCACCATTCCCTTCATTCATGGTAATGTCGTCTATCGAAACATTAGCTGAAGTTATAGGAGTTGTCTTTTCTTTGTCGCATCCAACAAGTAATAGTGTAGCTACTACTAGTGATAAAAAACTATGTCTCATTCTTGGTATTTAGTCATCTCAAGATATTAAAATTTTACGCCTCATTAAATTTTTGTTTAAGTCTTGTTGCACATATTCTATATTTGTCTTCATACAATATGAAGCCCTCGCCCCGCATAATCATTACACTTTACTTTTTCTTTCTCGGATTTGTTTTTTCATCATGGGCGTCTCATATACCTGATGTAAAAGATAAATTTTCATTGAATGATGCTGAATTGGGTAGCATTTTGTTTATGCTTCCTTTGGGTGCTTTGTGTTCGCTTCCTTTTTCTGGACTTTTAATTGCGAAAGTTGGAAGCAGGTGGATGAGTGTAATCAGTTTAGTAAGCTATGTTTTGTCATTGTTAGCCATTTCATTGGTACCCACAACATTACTACTGTCTATTGTATTATTTCTCTTTGGCATGTTTGGAAATTTTGGAAATATATCCTTGAATGCACAAGGTATTTCTATTCAACACTATATTCAGAAATCGATACTCTCTAGTCTCCATGCCATGTGGAGTGTTGGTGCATTTACTGCAGCTGCATTTACAGATTGGATGATGGAAGAGGAGAAAACTATGCAGCAGCATTATTTACTGATTGCTATTGTGATGGTCACTTTAGTTGTTCCTCTATTTTTTGGACTAGTAAAGGATCCGGTGCAATCAAATGAAAACCAAAAAATATTTGCTTGGCCTACAAAAGCACTTTTGTTATTGGGGTTGATTTGTTTTTGTGGAGCCATGTCTGAGGGAACGATGGCGGATTGGAGTTCACTTTATTATCGTCAGGTGATTAACCAGCCTCATGTAGTGAGTGCGCTTGGTTATACGGCTTTCGCTTTATTTATGTCGATTGGTCGTTTTGTGGGAGACCCACTGATTGAACGTTGGGGGCATGGGACTATCTTAAAAGCGAATGGCATATTAATAGCCATTGGTATGATCACCGCATTGGTATCTACCATACCAGCCTTGGTGATGGTGGGCTTTGCATTAGTGGGACTAGGAGTGAGTTCAATTTTTCCTGTAGTTTATATTCTTGCATCCAAGGAAAAATCAATGCTGCCCTCCGCGGCATTAGCAGCAGTGAGCAGCATTGGGTTTATTGGCTTTTTGATTGGACCACCCGTTATCGGTTTTATAGCAGAAGGGGTGGGGCTTCGTTCAGCATTGATGGCAGTGGTCTTGCTTGGGACCTTTATTTATTTATTAGCGCGAAAGCAATAGTTGAATCTAGTTCTGCTTGCGGTTAGCTATTGCTAAGAAATACTGACTAGTTTAATGTAGGATCTTTTGGATAGTTGATAATTGGTCGATATTCTTCTCCAAGCAATTTGACAGCATTTTTCCAGATCTCCTGGGTTTGTTCTTGAAAGATTAGCTTTTTGGTTGAAGGAGCAATCAGCCAGCTTTTTTCCTTCATTTCATCCTCTAGTTGTCCTGCTTCCCATCCTGAATATCCCACAATAAATTTTATACGTTTTGGGTCGATTGTATTAGATAGAACCAAATGTTTTACTTGTTCAAAATCTCCACCCCAATATACATCCTTTTGTATCATGATGCCTCCTGGAATTAGTTCTGGCATGGTGTGAAGAAAGAACATTTGTTCTTTGCCTACGGGTCCACCATCAAATAGAGGCATTGTGCAGTCGGCCAATTCCTCAACCAGGTCGCCAACTGAGTACTCAATTTGCCGATTAATTATAAAGCCCACATAACCATCATCCTGCTTTTGGCAAAGCAATACCACAGACCGCTGAAAATTGGGGTCTTGCATAAAGGGCTCTGCAATTAAAAAATCGCCTGTTGATGGCATCTTCATAAACCTAAGTTAAATAATTTACCTATCCGTATCTTCATCAAGACGCAAACTTATTTTTGTCTTTACATGAAAAAGTCTTTTTCTATAATAACGGTGTTGATTACCATTTCATTGATAGGTATCATCATCATTCAATATTCTTGGCTAAAGAATGTTGCTGCTATCCGTAAAGACCAGATTGCAAGTAAAGTTGATATGGTTGAGTTTGAGGTAGTAGAAGCCTTGGTAGATGAAAAAATGCAGTATGCGCCGCAGTTACCGGTTGATGTTTTACCAAAAGGTGCACAAGAGCAGTTGCTTGAATTAATTGGTCCACAAACCATTGCAGAAAGATTTTCAGTTGCAGATATTCAAAAAAAATTCGAAAAAGCATTTGAGGCAAACGGACTCAAAGGAGCAAAATTTGAATTTGCAGTTTTAAATGATGCCAATAATCTTGGTCCTGATTTGGCTTCCCCCGATTATGAGAAGCATTATGAGCTTGGACTAAAAGACTCCGTTAATTATTGGATTCATGTATGGCCATTGGTTTCTCTTGAGAGTGACGACAGCCGAGCATTAATGCCCAATGAGAAGCTTGTATTGATCATCTATGATATGCAAGATTTTGTAATGCGTTACGTTGGATGGATGATTGGCATTGCAGTCGTCTTTACCTTGATACTCATTACTGCTTTTTACTTAACTGTTCGCACCATCCTCACGCAAAAAAAACTAAGTGAGATGAAAACAGATTTCATCAACAACATGACACACGAATTGCGAACGCCTTTGGCAACAATTGCTATTGCTGTTGATACATTAAAAAACGAAAAAATAATTGGTAATAAAGAACAGCTGTTGTCGATAGGACAAATTATCAAAAATGAAAACCTGCGTATGAATACGCAGGTAGAGCAAATTTTACAGGCTGCTCAGTTGGATATCAACCAAGTATTGAAAGGAAAAGTAGAATTGCATGTGCACGAGGTGATGAAGAAAATGCAAGACAAATTTGCCTTACAAGTCGCAGAGAAAAATGCTACGGTTACCTATTTACTAGAAGCTACTGATGATAAAGTATTTGGACATCCTGTCCATTTTGTCAACATGATCAGCAATCTAATCGATAATGCACTTAAGTATTCCAAAGAAGATATTGATCCAGTTCTTGAAGTAGCAACATACAACCACAACAACAATATTGTTATCACAGTTAAGGATAATGGTATTGGTATGACAAAAGATACTGTATCAAAAATATTTGATAAGTTCTATCGCGCGCATACCGGTAATGTACACAATGTTAAAGGTTTTGGACTTGGTCTCAATTACACCAGGAAAATGGTAGAAGCCCACAATGGAAAAATCCATGTTGAAAGTACATTGGGACAGGGAAGTCAATTTAAGATTACTATTCCTTTACTTGCCTAGTGCTTATTGAGAAATAAAATTGATCCATCGCCATAACTCAAGAAACGATAGCCTTGGTCAAGTGCTATTTGATAGATCTTTCTCCACTCATCTCCAACGATTGCAGCTATCAGCAATAGCAATGTTGACTGTGGTTGGTGGAAGTTAGTGATTAGTGCATCAATCACTTTAAAGGAGTAACCTGGAGTAATACAAATACCAGTATGTCCAATTAATTTGTTTACATTTTGTTCTTCCATCAACTGATGTAAGTATTCAAATACAATTGAAGACTTTTTTATTTCCTCTTCTTCCCATTGAAAATGATCCCATTGGTGAAGTTGAAGTGCATGAAGGTTAGGATCCCCTTTTTCATGCATAAGCTGTAGTCCAATCCAGTAAAGGCTTTCCAAGGTTCTTAAAGAAGTTGTACCAACTGCAACTTTCGTGCTCTCGGCATCAGCTAAAATAGCGATGGTGCTTTTTTCAACTTCGAAATATTCTTCATGCATTTGGTGTTCTGCAATAGATGAGGCTGTTACAGGTTTGAATGTGCCTGCGCCAACATGAAGTGTTAGAAATGATTTCTTGATTCCTTTACTTGCTAATGACTCAAATATTGTTGGTGTAAAATGTAGTCCCGCTGTTGGAGCAGCAACAGACCCTTCTTCTTTCGCATACACCGTTTGGTATCTTGTTTTATCTTCTTCTTTTGTTTCTCTTTTAATGTAAGGCGGTAAAGGAATTTGTCCGGTTGCCTTTATTAAATCACTAAACGAAATCGGTTGATCCCATGTAAACTCAATGGCAGTATAGTTTTCAGCCTTCTCAATTCTCTTTGCTATTAAAACAGTTTTATGTTGATCTGTATTTATTTCTATTGTGAGTGCTTCATCTTGTTTCCATTTCTTACTTCCACCTACTAAACATTTCCAGCTAGTAGCATGTGTTAAATGTAACTGTTCATAGTTGCCGTCTAATGGCTCCAGTAGAAATATTTCAATTGTTGTACCTGTGTTTTTTTTAAACAACAATCTTGCTGCAATCACTTTGGTGTCGTTAAAAAACAAATGCGCATTAGGAGGCAAAAATTCAGCAATTGCTGTGTAATTGCTATGCGAAATGGCATCATCCTTATAGACCAACAAACGTGATCCATCTCTTTGTTTTGTTGGTTCAAGTGCAATCCTTTCTTGTGGCAATTCATAGCTGAATTCCTGAACATTTATATGGGGTATTTGAGGTCTATTTTTCATACTTCACAGGTAATTCACAGGTTATGCACATGCTTTTTGCTCATACGCACACAAAATTGGACATTTTTCGCTGAAAACCAATGCAGTAGCCAGTTTCAGCTGTGGATAAATATAGAAGGGGAATTTGGAGTACAAAAGTGGGATTTTGTGTTATTTTGTGTCAATAAATGTTATTTCGTTTAAAACATTGTAAATGATAGGATTCATCGGCGAATATGAGGCTACCATCGACAGCAAAGGTAGGTTTCTTCTCCCGGCAGGCATAAAAAAACAGCTGCCAGAGGGAGAGCTTCCTGTTTTTGTTATCAACCGTGGTTTCGAAAAATGCCTTTCGATGTATCCTATTAAAAGTTGGGCTCCTTTGTATGAGAGTATCAGTTCGTTGAACGACTTCGATCCTAAGGTCAGGGAATTCAGACGCTACTTTTTGAACGGGGCTATGCAGATTGAGGTGGACAGTGCCGGTCGTCTTTTGCTTCCTAAAAGTTTAATGGAGCATGCCGGATTAGAAAAGGATATCGTGTTGGTGTCTGCGGTTAACAAAATGGAAATATGGGATAAAAATAAGTATCAGCAGTTCTTTGAAAACTTTTCACCCGAATCCTTCAGCAATCTTGCTGCTGAAGTGATGACAAAGAAGGAGCAACACTGATAAAAACAAAACGAGATGCCAAACGAGCAAAAGTGGGATAGGGATGGTGCAGAGGGAAACCGGACCTATCATATTCCGGTGATGCTCAAAGAGGCGGTCGATTCCTTGTCGATCAAACCTGATGGCGTTTATGTTGATTGTACATTTGGTGGTGGCGGACATTCTAGGGAGATTTTAGCCAGACTTAATGAAAACGGAAGGCTTTATGCATTTGATCAGGATCCTGATGCAAAAGCCAACCTGACTGCTGATACACGTTTGGTGTTTGTCCCCCATAATTTTCGTCATCTCGCTCGTTTTCTTCGACTTTACCAGGTTCAACAGGTGGATGGTATTTTAGCAGATCTTGGTGTAAGTAGCCACCAGTTCGATGAACCCTCTCGTGGTTTTTCTATTCGTTTTGATGCTCCATTGGATATGAGAATGGACAATACGGATGGCATAACTGCAGCAGAGCTAATCAAACAATCTTCGGTGGAGGAATTACAATGGATTTTCCAGGAATTTGGAGAAGTTACCAATGCCAAGACCTTAGCCAATCTGCTTGTTGCACATGTTCAACAGCAATCCATCAACACGGTAAATGATCTCAAAACTGTGCTCGCCCCAATTGTCAAGGGTAATCCAAACAAATATTTTGCTCAAGTCTTTCAGGCATTGCGCATGAAAGTGAATGATGAAGTAGGGTCATTAGCCGACTTGATGCAACAAGCAGCTGACGTATTAAAACCAGGCGGTCATTTTTCGGTAATCACCTTTCATAGCATTGAAGATAGGTTAGTGAAGAATTTTTTCAAGACTGGTTCAGTTGAAGAGCAGGAAGCTGATCCGGTATATGGAACGAGACAAGCCTCGCCGTTTGTTTTGATGACCAAAAAACCAATTGAGCCATCTGCGGATGAGGTGAAAAGTAATCCAAGATCACGTAGTGCAAGATTACGTGTAGGTATAAAAAAATAGGTACGCGTTTTATGAGAGAAAAAAAGAATGATGGTAAGTGGTTGTTTGTTAACCAAGTTTGGTTAGTGAAGAATGTTCCTTTCTTTCTCTATTTATCGGTTTTGGCTGTTGCTTACATCTACAATGTACACCATGCAGAAAAAGCGATAAAGGATATAAACAAGACAACAAGAGACTTGAAAAACCAGCAATATGAATTCAAAATGGTCAGGAGCGAATGGATGTTCATGACCAAACAATCCGAAGTAGTAAAAGCGGTTGAGGCCTCCGGGATTAAGGAAATCCTGGAGCCTCCAATCGCAATCCAGGATTCAACTGAAAACGAAGAAAGAAAAACCAGATAATAAAATAAGTGGACACGAAGAAGGACATACTGTGGCGTAGTTATCTCATTTACATGGGGATGCTGATTTTTGGTGTCTTTGTATTTGCAAAGGCTTTCTACATTCAGCGTGTAGAAGGAGCTTATTGGAAATCACTGAGTGACAGCTTGCATTTGGAGTACCGCGAAATGGATGCAGAACGTGGAACCATTTACAGTGAAGATGGAAGAATGTTAAGTAGTTCAATTCCTTTTTTTGATATCTATTTGGATTTTGGTGCTGAAGGTATCCAAGAAAAAAATGGCAAAAGGTTAAAAGAAAATATCGATAGTGTTTCTATCTATTTAGCTGCTATTTTGGGTGAAGGAACACCCGCTGCATACAAGAAAGAATTATTGGATGTTTTTGAGCGTCAAAATCGTTACTACCTACTACACAAGAATATTGGTTTCAAACAATATCAAGCATTAAGAGATATTAGTTTTATAAAGAAGAACAAAAATAAAAATGGATTCATTTTTGTCGAAAAAGAAAAACGTCTTGCTCCATTTGGACTCTTGGCAAATAGAACAATAGGACTTTCAAGGGAGTATACTGACAGTAACGGTAATCTTGTTACAAAGAATGTAGGATTAGAAAAAACCTATGATAGTTTATTGAAAGGGGTTACTGGAAAGCGTTTGGTGAGAAGGGTTGCTGGTGGTGCATTTGTGCCAGTTGAAGGTTCTGAGATTGAGCCACAGAATGGATCAGATATTATTACAACTATCGATATCAATATTCAAGACGTTGCAGAGCAAGCATTGCTAAAAGTGATGCAAGAAAATGAGTGTACCAATGGTACTTGTATTGTGATGGAAGTGAAGACTGGAAAAATTAAGGCTATCGCTAATTTAGGTCGTCAGCCTGATGGTACTTATTCAGAGGATTTCAATTATGCAATTACAAGATCTGAGCCTGGATCTACTTTCAAGTTGATTACAATGCTTGCGGGTTTAGAAGATCAGTATATCAACCTCAATTCTACAGTCAATCTTGAAGGAGGTAAATGGAGTTTTAGTAACAGAACTGTGTGGGACAGTGAGCGTCATCATCGTACAGACGTTACTTACCAACAAGCTTTTGAATTGAGCTCAAATGTTGGAATGGCGAAGTTGGCTGTCAATCATTATTATAAGCAACCAGAGAAATTTATTGCTCATCTCAAAAGGTTAAGACTTGATCAACCTACTGGAATTGATCTTGTAGGTGAGTCAAAACCAGCTATACCCAATCCAGCAAGTAAGACTTGGAGTAATGTTGCATTGCCTTGGATGAGTTTTGGTTATAACCTTGCTATTAGTCCACTTCAAACCTTGACCATCTACAATGCTGTTGCCAATGGTGGTAAAATGATGAAACCCTATTTGGTGAATGCAGTAATGCAGGACGGTAAAATGATTAGAGAATTCAAACCTGCGGTTGTGATGGATTCTATCTGCAGCAAAACAACACTTGATCAGTTAAAAACTTGTTTAGAAGGAGTTGTTACAGCGGGTACTGCCAAAAGTTTACAAAGTCCTTATTTCACTCTTGCTGGTAAAACAGGCACTGCTCAAGTAGCCAATGGAAACAAGGGATATACCGAACATATTTATCAGGCATCATTTGCTGGATATTTTCCTGCTGATAATCCTAAATATTCATGCATAGTTGTCATTAAGAATAAGCCATTCGCTGCAAGATATTATGGAGCGCTCGTTGCTGGTCCGGTTTTCAAAGAGATAGCAAACAAGCTCTTCACTGTAGATGCTGAACTCTATGCTAATTATAAGCATAATGTTTTTGCAGATAGCACAAATGCTGTTTGGAAAGGATCTGCAGCTGATTTTAAAACCATCGCAAAACAAGTAAAAGCCAAGATTGTCGATTCGGGCAAGAAAGGTGATTGGAGTACAGTGCAGGCCAATAGAAAGACTGTACAAGCAGAAGCATGGAGAGTGGAAAATGGAACGATGCCTGATCTCAAAGGATTTGGACTGAAAGACGCACTTGAATTATTAGAGAAACAACAGTTACAGGTGATTGCAACTGGAAAGGGAAAGGTGGTAAGTCAATCTATCCTTCCAGGAACACCAGTTCAACGTCGTCAAACCGTGTATTTAAACCTTGCCAATACCATAGAATAAGATGCCATTGTTGCAAAACATATTATATAAGGTAAAAATCCAAGCCATCATTGGCAAGACTAATGTTGAGGTGAATGGCGTAGCTATTGACTCTCGTAAAGTTGTTGCTGGAGGTTGTTTTTTTGCTATTCGTGGTGTTGCGCAAGATGGACATCAATTTATTGATGCTGCAATTAATAATGGAGCTACCATCATTATCTGTGAAGTATT
>JBEBDP010000039.1:0-4559 GCA_041156925.1 Bacteroidota bacterium
GATCCAATGCGTGAAACAGCAGATATCAACGAAGCCAACGGTATGTGGCCAATCAAAGAGATGCCAAGCAAGTTCCAATTGTTCAAAGGAGCTGCAAGCATCAGTGGATTAGGTGCACCAAGGGTTTCAGGTGGTGCTGCTAACGCAATGCAAAAGGCAAAGAATTAATTTATTTAAGCCAAGAGGCGAATTCCTCTTTGCTAACGATGCCTTGTTTTCTTTTAACCTCTTTACCATTTTTGTAAAGAATAAAAGTTGGCAAGGCATCTACATTTAATGTCTTCATCAATTCCGTTTCAACACCACCATCCATTTTTACAAGTGTGAGTTTGTTGGCGTTTTCTTTCATGAATTGATTCAGGACTGGCTCCATTTTCTTACAAGGAGGACACCATTCTGCGCCAAAATCAACAAGAACAATATTGGTGCTTCTGATTTGTCCTTGATAGGCAACCATGGTTGTTTGTTTGGTATTTGCATTATTACCTACTAAGGGCAAATTATTTTTTTTCCAAGCGTTGATACCACCTTCCATGTTGGTTACTTTAAACCCTTTTGCACGAAGTGCTTCAGCTGCAGCACCACTTCTACCTCCACTTAGACAATAGATATAGACTGGAATATTTTTATCAAGATGTGAGGTGCGATCAAAGAATTCTTTGTTGTCTAACCAATTCGCTTGAAGTGCTTTATCAAGGTGTCCGCTTTTGTATTCATCAGCTGTTCTAACGTCTAGCACCTGTACTTTTCCAGAAGCGACTGTTTTCGCAAATTCTTGTGTATTAAGAGAAGTTGGTTGCGCAATGGTTGACATGAAACAGAATAAAAGTCCACTTAGCAATAAGCTCATTTTCATATTCGGCGATTTTTGTAAAATTAGTTAATCTTCTTTGCCTATGTATAACGACCAATAAAACTTTAACTTGCCAGTATGTCTGATGCAAAACTCATCATGTTTGATAACCGCCTTAAAAAAGTGTTGCGTATACTGAGCAAACAGGCCAAGCAGCAGGGGGTAAGTTGTTATCGTTTGTACGACAGGGATTTACCTGAATTTCCTTTGATCATTGATGTGTATGGTGAGGAAGTTTTGGTGACTGAGTACAGGAGCAACCACAGGCTCACGGAAGAAGAGTATGAAAGGTGGTTCAATGATAGTTTAGAAGTTATTCAACATGTGCTAGGGAAGGAGTTATCTCAAATTCATATCAAAGAAAGAAAGCGAAAAGAGAGTCGACAAGATCAATACCAGAAGACTGATAATCGTCAGGCTTATATTGAAGTGCAAGAAGGTGGGTTGAAGTTTTTGGTCAACCTGACTGATTTTTTAGATACGGGACTATTTATCGATCATCGGATTACCAGGGGTAAGGTAGCTCAACAAGCCAAGGGTAAACGAGTATTGAATTTGTTTTGTTACACAGGATCTTTTTCAGTGTATGCAGCAAAAGGTGGTGCAGCTGAGGTGGTTTCTGTTGATTTGTCCAATACGTATTTAGATTGGGCCAAGAAAAATATGGAGCTGAATGGTTTCAAAGGTGACCAATTTGTTTTTGTAAAAGCGGATGTTTTACAATGGTTGGATAAATGTGAAGCGGGATATTATGATTTGATTGTACTAGATCCGCCCACTTTTAGCAACAGTAAAATGATGAAGGATGTTTTTGATATACAAGAGATGCATGTTGACCTCATCAACCAATGCATAGAAAAACTAGCACCAAATGGACTCTTGTATTTCAGTACCAATGCTCGGAAGTTTGAAATGAATGAAGCAATTATTAAGGGAAGGGTTGAAAATATAACCACCGCAACAATTCCTTTTGATTTTAAAGGGAAGTTATTGCGGTGGTGTTATGTGATTACGAAACAGTAATTAACCTACTATCTCTACCAATTCTACTTCGAAAACTAAGTCTTTGCCTGCTAAGAAGTGATTTGCATCCATGATAATTACCTCTTCTTTTACTTCAATTACTTCAACAGGTACAGGTTGTCCGTACTGATTTTGAAGGTTGAGTTTCATGCCTACTTCAACTTGCATGCCTTCAGGCACATTAGAAGTTGGAAATTCGATGATGGCATTTGGGTCTTTCTGACCATATCCATTATCTGGGTCAATTTGAATTGTCTTTTTTTCTCCAATAGCCATTCCAAGCACACCAGCATCGAAACCAGCAATCATTTGTCCTGCTCCAACTGTGAATTCCAAAGGAGAGCGACCAACTGAGCTATCGAATTGAGATCCATCTAGAAGGGTTCCGGTATAATGAACACGAATTACATCGCCCTTTTTTACTTGCATAATTTTTGTTTAAAAATGTGAAAATTAAAATGAAACGAAGGGCGAATCTAGGTTTATTCTTTTATTTTTAATTCATAATGTTCCAAAACCATGCAAAAAAGGCTTGTTTTTAACGTACTCCTTTGTTTTTTGGTCCTGAAAGGGATAGCGCAGCAGATAGTTCCTGGTGCAGAAAGATTATCAGCCTATTTGCCTCTTTTAAAGGGTAAGCAAGTTGCCGTATTTGCCAATCAAACCTCCAAGATTGGAGATAAGCATTTGGTAGATGTGTTGATGGAAAACAAAGTACAAGTAAATGTAATATTTGGTCCAGAACATGGCTTTAGAGGTGAGGCTGATGCAGGTGCTAAAGTGGCCAATTATGTTGATCAAAAAACAGGGATCAAAGTAGTGTCTTTATACGGACAAAAAACAAAGCCAAGTGCTGAAGATTTATCAGATGTTGATATCATGCTTTTTGATATTCAAGATGTAGGAGTAAGGTTTTACACTTTTATTTCTTCATTGGAAGGCTATATGGAGTCTGCTTTCATCAACAATAAAAAACTCGTCATCCTGGACAGACCTAATCCCAATATTCATTATGTAGATGGTCCGGTTTTAGAAAGTAAATACCGATCTTTTGTTGGTATGCAACCTGTACCGGTTGTATATGGCATGACCATTGGTGAGTATGCCAAAATGTTGGTTGGTGAAAAATGGTTGAGTCCTGCTGCAATGCAAGCGTATACACAGCTGAGTGCTAATGATCCTTCTTCGTTTTCTGTGATTTCATGTAGTGCATATACACGCAATTCACAGTATACATTGCCTGTTAAGCCTTCTCCTAATCTTCCCAACAACGCTTCCATTTATTGGTATCCTTCAATTTGTTTTTTTGAAGGGACTGTGTTTAGTGAGGGTAGAGGGACAACCACTCCTTTTTTAGTTTTTGGTCATCCTGCTTTACCCAATAATATGTTTTCATTCAAGCCGGCAGCCATGCCAGGTGCCATGCAGCCGAAATTGAAAGATCAGGTATGTTATGGCTGGAATTTGAGTAGTTCAGATCAAGAGGCATTTGAAAAAGTAAATGGACGAATACACATCGAGTACCTTATTGAGGCTTATCGTTTATTTCCGGATAAAGAAAAGTTTTTTATCCTTCCAAAATCTGGTGATGCTGATGCATCTTTTTTCAACAAGCTTGCAGGCAATGCAACACTGATGCAACAGATAAAAAGTGGTGCCTCTGCAGCTTCAATTAGGGCATCTTGGAAACCGGGATTAGAAGCATTTATGTCGATTAGAAAGAAATACCTGCTTTATTAGTTTCTTTGCAACATGAAAACGGTCAAGGATTGTAGAATTGTGTTCATGGGAACCCCAGCTTTTGCTGTAGCTATTCTAGAAAAGCTGGTAAAAGAAAATTGCCAGGTGGTGGCAGTCGTTACAGCACCCGATAAACCTGCTGGAAGAGGCATGCAAATGAGCCAGAGTGCAGTCAAGCAATTTGCATTGCAACACAATCTTCCTGTGTTGCAACCGATAAAGCTCAAGGATCCTGAATTTTTAGCTGAGTTAAAATCATTTGATGCAGACATACAAGTAGTAGTTGCATTTCGTATGCTACCAGAAGTAGTGTGGAACATGCCATCATTAGGCACCATTAATCTTCATGCTTCTTTGTTGCCCAAATACAGAGGTGCTGCGCCTATCAATTGGGCCATTATCAATGGTGAAAAAGAAACGGGTATAACAACCTTTAAACTGCAACATGCAATTGATACAGGAGATATCCTCATGCGCAAGCAAATTGAGATTCGAGAGGATGAAACAGCTGGAGAATTGCATGATGAAATGATGGTTGCAGGAGCAGATTTGGTTTTTGAAACTTTATCAGGTTATTGTTCCGGAAATTTATTGCCTATCCCTCAGGTGCAAATATTGAATCAGTTGGATGGGCATGTTCCAGAAGCACCAAAATTGCATACTGAGACTTGTAAAATAAATTGGGAGAAGAAATCAGAAGAAGTATATAATTTAATTCGTGGACTATCACCCTATCCAGCTGCTTTCACATATTTAAAAGATAAGATGCTTAAGGTCTTCAAATCTACCTATGAGCTTATTTCTCATTCTACAACACCGGGCGAAGTAGAGTCAGATGGGAAAACGTATTTGCGTTTTGCAAGCACTGATGGTTGGGTATATATAAAAGAGCTTCAACTAGAAGGGAAAAAAAGAATGCAGGTTGAAGATTTCTTGAGAGGAT